>CANKVQ010000036.1 GCA_947486885.1 bacterium | reverse complement strand
TTGGTTTAGAGTACGAATTTTAAAAATCTCACAGCCAAGAATCGAATTTTGCTAAATTTACGTTATGCTATAATTTATATTTAAAAATATTAAGTTCACGCAAATTAAATACGTGAGTTAACAGAGAGTTATAAACATGTTAAAAAAACACAATTATTTAACTTATGCTTTAATTGGAACAGTAATTACAAGCCTATTAATTTGGCGATTTTTAGTACGTAATCCAGAACAAGATCTTACACGCGCACCAAAAACTAATTTACCCGAATTATTAATTGGCACTAATGCTGACTTTCCACCATTCTCTTATATTCAAGATCATAAGATTGTTGGTTTTGATATTGATATTGCTACTGAAGTAGCTGAACGTACCAAACGCCTACCAATTTTAACAGATATGAGCTTTGAAATGTTATTACCGGAACTACAAACTGGTAATATTCAGGTGCTGGCTGCTGGGCTAACTATCACACCAGAACGGGCCCAAAGAGTGCTGTTTACTAAGCCCTATCTGGCAGGAGCACCATTAGTAATTGTAAGTTTAAATAATAATAAAATAAAAACTCTTAGTGATTTACAAAATAAAACTGTAATCGTAAATGACGGCTTTACGGCTGATCTATATTTATCTAAATATAACAGCGAGCATAATAATAAAATTAATTTAATCCGTTTACCAACGGTCGCCGATGCTTTCATGTCACTAAACAGTGGTAGCGCTAACGCTTATGTCGGTGCTGAAAATAGCTTAAATTTATTTTTAGAGCGTAATGGCCGTGATAAATATAATTTAACTGAAATAGCCGGCACTAGTGAAGATTGTGCGCTAGCAATCTCTAAGAAACACCCAGAATTATTACCCGAAATTCAAGCTGCGCTAGATAGCATGCAAGCTGATGGCACGATTGCTAAATTAAAAGCCAAATGGGGTTTAACATAAAATGTTCGATCAACTAATAATATTTATATCCCAATATTATCCACAATTTTTGCAGGGCGCTTTAGTTAGTTTACAGGTTGCAGTTTGTTCTAGCACCATTGGTTTTATTTTGGGTACAATTTTAAGCTTTCTACAAACTTCTCGTTCTAAAATATTAAAAGTGCTAGTCACTTTTTATGTCACAATTATTCGTGGCATTCCCATGTTAATTCAAATCACATTTATGAAATATGTGATTTTTCAAGCAATTTATCCCCAAGCATCAGTAATCTATATTGCCATATGCGCGATTGGTTTAAATAGTGGCGCTTATCTTTGCGAAGTAATTAGATCTGGAATCCAATCAGTTAATCCAGGACAAATTGAAGCTGCTAAAACTTTGGGTTTCACAAAAATGCAAATCCGTCGATATATTATTTTTCCACAGGCGATTAGAGCTATTTTACCGGCGTTGGGTAACGAATTAATTACACTGGTCAAAGATTCTAGTTTAGCGTCAACTATCGGCGTAGCTGAACTATTTAAGAATGGCAGCAATATCCGTAACCAAACTTACGATACTTTTACGGTCTATCTAATTATGGGTTGCTTATATTTAATCATGACCACGAGCATCTCATTTGTAATTAATAAATTAGAAAAAAAATTAAACAAAAATTATAAAAATTAAAATTTAAGCAAAGCGCTAAGATCGAGATAAATTATTATGCTAGAGATTAAAAATTTAAATAAAACATTTGGTGCTAAACAGATCTTACGTGACTTATCTGTGCAGGTACCAGCTAGTTCGATTGCGGTTTTTTTAGGCCAATCTGGAATCGGTAAATCGACACTGCTAAGAATTTTAAATAATTTAGAAACAGCAGATTCTGGCGCCGTAATTTTAAATCACGAAACTTTAGATTTAGCCCATATTGCTGAAACCCATAAATTTGGCATGCTATTTCAGCAATTTAATCTCTTTGAACATTTAACTAATCGTGAAAATATTACGTTGGCACTAGAAAAAGTTTTAAATTATGCACCCGAAAAAGCTAATCAAATCGCTCAAGAACTTTTACAAAAATACGGGCTGGGTGACCGTGCTGAAAACTATCCTGCACAACTATCTGGTGGTCAAAAACAACGCCTAGCAATTGCCCGCACCGTCGCACTTAAACCGCAAGTAATTTGTTTAGATGAACCGACTTCAGCACTTGATCCGTTATTAACTAATTTTGTAGCGGACGCGATTCAAGATTTAGCCCATGATGGCTTTGTAGTATTAGTTGCTACCCATGATACGGCTCTATTAGAACGTCTAAACTGTCAAATATATTTACTAAAACAAGCCCAAGTAGCTGAGACTGCTAATAGCCTAGATTTACGTGCCCATCCAGAAAAATATCCGCAGATTACGGCATTTATTAAAGGCCAGCACCATCAGTAAAAATTTATGCTTGTGGTTCGATACACTCCTACGGAGCACTCCCGACTTCGCCTCTGGTTTACTCCTGAGCAGCTTAGCATGTCGAAGAGCTTCGACGGGCAGGCTCCACGAACGTATCGGAGAAAGATTTACGGAAAAATAATTATTGCTGCATGAAAGATAAATTTTTCTAGTTAGTTTTGAGAGAAAGTTCTTTTAGTACGTTCGTGGTGAGTGATTTTTAGTTTGCTAAAAATCGTATCGAACCATGAGCCATCAGCTTAAAAAGCTGTTAATTAAGAGCTGTTCTGCTTGCTTTGCGCTTAAACCCCGGGCCATTAGATAATATAAACTATCACGATCAACTTGGCCTACAGCGCTGCCATGGGTACATTTAACATCGTTAGTTAACACTTCTAAAGCGGGAATCGAAATAGCCTGAGGGTATATGTCACAATATCTTGTTTCCCGCTCGTTACTTGCCATCAATAAATTATGGTTAACTTGACTAGCAACCGTTCTCTGCCCCGCAGGCGAAACAAAAATTTTGCCATTATAAGACCACTTAGCTTGATTAAAGCAAATAGTTTTTAATAATAAATCGCTAACAGTATCAGGCGCTAAGTGATTTTGTTCAGTAATAATTTTAATCTCTTGCTGCTCTCGTAAGATCGCCCGACTAACTAACTTAATACTAGCGCCTGGTCCAAGTAAATTAAATTTAAAAGTTAACTCAAGATTATTTAAAGAATTAGTTAAATCTAATTCTAGTTCGAGTTGGGCATATTGCGCTAATTCAAAAGTTAGCTTGTGCTCGCAATTTAATATGGTTCGATACTCCCCTATGGGGCAGGCACCACGAACGTACAAAAAAAACTCACTATTAACCAAAAAATTTTTATCTTGCTTAGAAGAATTTGCAGACGCATAAATATATTTCACCAGCGTATTTTCCGGTACATATATAATAGTTCCACTCATCCGATAGAGCCCACCATTTCGAGATTAATCAATCGATTGATCTCAACTGCGTATTCCATAGGCAACTCTTTCACAAAACAATCAATAAAACCATTTACAATCATAGCACACGCTTGATCTGGTTTTAAACCACGACTCATGAGATAAGCTAATTGGGCGTCGCTAATTTTACTAACGCTAGCTTCGTGTCCGACATCTACCTGAGACTCTTTGATATCGACTGTGGGATAAGTATCAGAACGCGAAATTCGATCTAAAATTAGGGCATCACAACGTACGCGCGAAACTGAATTTTTAGCACCTGCAACTACTTTTAATAAACCGCGATAACTCGCTCGTCCGCCATGTTGACTAATTGATTTTGAAACAATATTCGAAGTTGTATGTGGCGCTAAGTGAATCACTTTACCGCCGGCGTCTAAATGCTGCCCAGCACCTGCTACTGCCAGTGAAATAATCTGTCCACGAGCCCGCTCGCCCTTTAATACTATCGCGGGATATTTCATGGTAATACAAGAGCCGAAGTTGCCATCGATCCATTCGACTGTACTGTTTTCGTAAGCAACTGCACGCTTAGTGACTAAGTTATAGACATTATTGGACCAATTCTGGATAGTTGTATATCTGACATGAGAATCTTTAAGCGCAATAATTTCAACTACGGCTGAGTGCAGCGAATTACTAGAATAAACTGGTGCACTACAGCCTTCTACATAGTGTACACTGGAGCCTTCGTCGGCAATAATTAAAGTTCGTTCAAACTGACCCATCTGAGCACTGTCTATTCTAAAGTAAGCTTGTAACGGCTGATCAACATGTACCCCTTTAGGCACATAAATAAAACTGCCCCCGCTCCAAACAGCTGAATTTAACGCCGCAAATTTATTATCATGAGCAGGAATAACTGTACCAAAATATTTTTTAAATAACTCTGGATAGTCACGCAAACCAGTATGCAAATCACAAAAAATTACGCCTAAAGCGCGCCATTTAGCTTTTAAGCTTTTGTAAATTACTTCTGAATCAAATTGCGCCCCGACTCCAGCTAAAATTTTTTGTTCCGCTTGTGGAATACCTAAAGCATTAAACGTGTTTTTAATTTTATCAGGTAATTCTGCCCAAGTGGGCTTAGGAGTGGTCACTGGTTTAATATAATAATATAAATCTTGTTGATCTAACTGATTTAAATCAGCACCCCAATTAGACATAGGTTTATTTACAAAAATTTCTAGTGCTTTAAGTCGATAATTTAACATCCAGGCTGGCTCAAACTTACGCGCTGACAGATCTTGCACTACGGCGATATTTAAGCCCTTAGTATTAGTATTAGACATAGAGCCCATAACCAGCTGTGTCGATCTTATGTGACAACTCTTCTGTGCCAGAAGCAACTAGCTCGCCATGCGCTACAATATGCACAAAATCTGGTTTCAAATGTTCTAAAATTCTGCGATAGTGAGTTACTAAAATAATCGTAAATTCTGGGTCACGATCTTTACAAGCTTGTAGTACCTGCGCTACAGTTTTTAGCGCGTCAACATCTAAGCCCGAATCTATTTCATCGATAATGGCAATTTTCGGTTGCAATAAATATAACTGCAACATTTCTAGGCGCTTTTTCTCACCACCAGAAAAACCGTCATTTAAATCTCGATCAATTAATTCTGGGTTTAAGCCTAAAGTTACTAGTGCATTATCTAAAATTTGCTTAAATTCCAGTACACTCACACCCATAGATTTATGATCATTAGTTTCAACTTTTCCCACAATTTCTTCACTAGCAAAAGCTTCATAAGCTGCCTTCAAGAAATTAAATACTTTTAATCCTGGCACTGCCTGAGGATATTGAAAAGCCAAAAATATACCTAATCTTGCCCGTTTATCGATCGCAAGATCAGTAATATCTTGATCCTGAAAAATTAGATTACCAGTAGTTACCTGACAACTCGGATGGCCCATAATGGTATACGCTAGTGTACTCTTACCAGAGCCGTTCGGGCCCATTAAAGCATGTACTGATCCTGGTTGAACCTGTAAATTAAGATTTTTAAGAATTACCTGATTATTAATCTGGACAGTTAAATTCTGTATTTTTAACATAAAATCTAAGACCGCTGGTTTAAGAACTGATTTAAGTTATTTTAAAATATTAGCACAATAGAAGCCTTTGCACCATTAAGAAACCTGCTTTATAGTAATTTTATTGTAATTATTTTATTTTAATTTAAGCTATTTTTAATTAAAAACTTAATTTAAGGTGTAATCAGATGAATAAATTCAGAATATCTCTGGCTTTACGACCAACTGCTTTTCATAGCAGATCGGCTGATTTTACCAAAAACTTAAATTTAATTTTTGTTCCTAAACTAAGCTACTCCCATCCAATCAATTGGCGCTAAGCGCCGCACATATCCGCACAAGTCGGCTAATTATAGCCTAGACTCTGCCTAAACTA
>CANKVQ010000035.1 GCA_947486885.1 bacterium | reverse complement strand
AGAATCATCTAAGAATCGCAGCAAAATTGCATACTTCGTACAAATTTGTTCAGCAATAGCTGCTTATAATTTTAAAGAATTTAAACCTCAAGTTTTTAAACCAAAAGTAGTTAAAAACCTATGCATTAATTAATTTCGAACTGGCGTTTTTTTAGCTGCGCGAGTTATTAGTAATGCTGCCGGTAAAATTGTTGATGCGACAGTTAGTACAATAGGTGTCGTATGGGTAACTGCAGGTGCGATTACAGGTTGTAAAAAGTTTAGTAAAGTTGGTAAAGCATGTAATACAATGGGTATGACAATTAAAAAATATTTTGAAAACAATCCTGAAATTATTGGGTCAGTTGTTACAGGTCTTAGTGTTGGCTTAGCTGTATATTTTGGTTTACGCGGTAAACGTGCATGATTATTGATTTTTGAGTATATCAGAACTAAATGGAGATTTATGGAAACAGTTAATTTAAAGTTACAATTATTGAAATTAAATAAAAAGATATGTTTAGCGCTAATTTTTTTAATTAGTAGTAGCTATTACAACAGCAGTAATTCACAAGCTCAAACTAATTTCAACCCTAAGCCAGAGCTACTTTGGACAGCGCTAAATGCTAATCGTTATCAGTATCAGCAGCAATTATCCCCTATTTATGACAAAAAAGCGCTGAAACAACTGTATGTGACACAAGTTGCCGATTTGCAACGTAAATACAAAAATTTAAATACGATGATTCCAGCTCATGTTCCACATCGAGCTAAATTACGCGTAGCGACCTATAATGTGCATGGCTTTAAAGACATTGCTGGGCAATCAAACTTTTGGGCCATTTATAATGTGCTTGCGGACATTAATGCGGATGTGATTATTTTGCAAGAAGCTAATCAAGATGATATTTTTCTAAAAGGCAAATTACGCCAGCGTTTTCAAAAATTAGGTTATCAAGCAGCTACATTTGTTGGCGGCACCCGACCAAATTCTAATTTTGGTAACTGCATTATTTCGAAATATCGATTTGCTTGTAAGCCATATAAACGTAATTTTAGTCGATATCAAAATCAGTTACACAAGCGTGCATTTGTAAAAGTTGAACTTGATTTGTCAGCTTGGCGGCAACCTAATTTTGTGATTTATGGTACTCACTTAGAAGTCACTAATGCACAACAACGTGTAGCCGAAGTGCAAGAACTTAGCAAACTAGCTAATAAATTTGATCAACGTAAACATGTTTTAATTGCCGCTGATTTTAATGAAACTTTACATGATACAGCTTTGCGAGAACTTGGGCGACACAATTTTATAGATACTTTTGCGGCAGCTAGATTGCCTGTGCCGCACTTTACTCATTGGTCTGGCAAGCCGCTAGATTATCTATGTCTGAAAAAAAATTGGCAACAAGCTCAACGCTTAACTATTACTGGTAATTATGTCTATTATAATGCGGCTAGTGATCATTTGCCGGTAATTACCGATTTCAATTTTAAGCCATAAGATTTAGATCTAGATTAATTTGAGTTAAGCAACTTGGTTTAATCTTGATTAAAAATTTAAATTTTAGCTTTTTTAAAAAAGCAGTTAAAAGCTGTAGGTTTTGTGTTATACTAGCCACATGTTCGATTTTTTAACCCAGAAGTTCTCCAGTATTTTTACTGGTTTACTGAATCAAAAAATCATTACGGCTGCCAATATTGACGAGACTTTACAAAAAGTCCGTGATGCTCTTTTAGAGGCGGATGTGCCTTATGAGATCGTGCAGGAATTCAGCAAGCAAGTTCAGGCAGATGTGATTGGTAAAAAGCTTGAAAAATCGCTAAAGCCTGGTGAGCAATTTGCCAAGTTAGTCCACGATAGATTACAAACTTTCATGGGTGGCGTAGTTACACCAGTTAGTTTTCAGATCCCGTCAGTAATTATGTTAGTGGGTTTACAGGGTTCTGGTAAAACTACTACAGCTGCTAAATTAGCTAATTATGTCAATCAAATGGCCCAGAAACGTGGTAAATCTAGAAAAATTTTGTTGGGCTCAGTCGATTTTTATCGACCAGCTGCTATAGATCAATTAGAGATCTTGGCTAAACAGATTGGTGTAGATTTCTATCGTGCTAATCAAACAATGCCAGTATTAGCCGCTCAAGAGATTTATCAAAAATATAAAACTAGTGGCTATGAACACTTGATTTTAGATACAGCGGGTAGATTACATATCGATAATCAAATGCTATTAGAGCTTACTAAAATAGATCAAGAACTAAGCCCTAAGTATAAAATCTTGGTCTTAGACGCTATGACCGGTCAAGAATCGCTTAAGATAGCACAAGCTTTTGATCAAGCCGTGGGGATTACTTCAGCAGTATTAAGTAAGATCGATAGCGAAACGCGCGGTGGTGTCGCTTTTGCTTTTAGCTATGCTGTGAAAAAACCAGTTAGCTTTGTGGGCGTAGGTGAAAAAGTAGCTGATTTAGAGCAATTTTATCCAGATCGTATGGCACAAAGAATTTTAGGTATGGGTGATTTGCAGAGCTTAATTGAGCGGGCCGAAGATAAAATCAGCCAGGCTGAGCAGTCACGCTTAGAGAGCTCTATGGCTCAGGGTAAATTTAGTTTGCAAGATTTTGCAGATCAGATGGCCATGATGAGTAAAATGGGGTCGTTAACTAAAATTATGGGATATATGCCTGGTTTAGGCGCTAAATTAACCCCAGAGCAGCTTAAAGAAGGCGAGCAAGAAATGCGTAAGGTACAGGCAATTATTGGCTCTATGACCGTTAAAGAACGTCAAAATCATAAATTGTTAGATGCTAGCAGAATTCAGCGTATTGCCAAAGGTGCTGGTGTTAAAACTACAGATATTGCGATTATGTTAAAGAAATTTGAACAAAGTCAGCAATTTGTTAAGCTTTTAAAGCAGTCTGGAAATTTGGGTAAACTAAATAATTGGTTTAAATAAAATTAAGTAAACATAAATTAGGGTTAAAATAAGCTATGGCAGTTAAAGTTAGAATATCACGGATCGGAAAGAAACATGCTCCGGTATTTCGTTTAGTAGCAGTTGATTCACGCAGTAAACGTGATGGTAAGTCAATTGAAGTTTTAGGTACCTATGATCCATTAAGACATGAATTAGTACAGTTTCATGCTGATCGAATCGCTTATTGGGTTGGACAGGGTGCACAATTGTCTGAAGCAGCCAAAAGAATTTGTAAATTAGCGCCAAAATCTTAAATTTTAGCTGACTAAATTTAGCGAAAATCTCATATGGTGACTAGAAATCCTGGTGATCACATGAGATTTTTAGTTAATTTGAATTTTATACTAGTGGGTCTTTTTAGGATATCATGCAAATATCGATTTTAACATTGTTTCCGGGTTTATATCAGGAATTTTTAGGGACCTCCTTAATTGGGCGAGCTTGCGAGCGTGAACAGGTTAAATTTGATTTGCAGAGCCTGTTTCAATTTTGTCAGCCTAAGCAGCGTATCGATAGCCCTACTTTTGGGCATTCTTCTGGCATGTTATTAAAACCTGAGATGATCGAAACAGCTATTATTCAACAGGAACAAAAATTTGGGCCTGCCTTTAAGATTTTCTTGTCACCTAAGGGTAAGAAGCTAGATCAACAAATGGGGCAGCTCTTAGCGCAAAAATTACAGACCCAACAACACCTATTGTTTGTAGCAGCACGTTATGAGGGTATTGATGCTCGTGTAGAGCAAGTTTATGCTGATTTAGAGCTTTCAATTGGCGATTATGTGCTCATGGGTGGCGATTTACCGGCAATGGTGACTATTGAAACTTTATTACGAAATATTCCGGGGGTTATTGGCAAAGCTGATTCGGTAGAATTAGAATCTTTTTCAGGCCCGTTTGTAGAATATCCAGAATATACCGCGCCAGTTGTTTGGCATGATTTGGAAGTGCCAGAAGTTTTACGATCTGGTAATCATGCTGCGATAGCTAGTTGGCGGGCGGAGCAGGCAGCAGCACGCACTGTTAAGCATAATTTTAGTTGGCTAAGATCTTGTGAGTTATCTGAAGCGCAAAAGCAGCTAGCTAAGAAATATATCCCAAATCACTATGTAGTACTCATGCATGATCAGGTAGTATTAAAAGATGGTCAACAGGTTGGGACTAGCTCGGTAACTTCACTAGATTTACATGATATAGCTAGATCAGCCGCGACTTATGGAATTAAAAATTATTATATTGTGACTCCATTAATAGACCAGCAGCGCATTGTGCAGACTTTATTAGATTTTTGGAATGGTAGTAGTGGCATTAAACATAATATTCACAGGCATATTGCTGTCAGTAAAATTAAATTAAAAAATAGCCTAGAAGAAGTATTACAAGATATTTATGCGCAAGATAAAATTGAGCCAGTCTTAGTCAGTACTTCGGCTAAAGCGAGTTATTTAGCTAAACGAATCAGTTATTTTGATCAAGAATTAGTCTGGCAGCAGGCAGCGCCAGTGTTATTATTATTTGGAACAGCTGGCGGTTTAAGCTCAGGATTATTAGAAAGATCAGATTTTATTTTGGGACCAATTGTTGGTTTTAGTGATTTTAATCACTTGTCTGTTCGATCAGCTACGGCGATTGTTTTAGATCGGTGGCTAGGTTTACAGCCTAAAAGTCAGGCGCAAAATTTAACTAAAATTACTACCGGAAGTTAGTTAGATAGTTTTTGATTGGCAAATTCAGTGTTTTTAGTTATATTTAACACTTATTAAGCTAGCTTTATAAAAATTTTCCGGTCGAAGAGGGCTGCTCACATGAGAGCAAGTAAATATACTAAAGAAACTATTAATACTCTAGGTATCGCTGAACAGCGTAATTTTCCAGATTTTGCCGCTGGTGATACCATTGCCGTGTTTGTACGAATTTTAGAAGGCGATAAAGAGCGCATCCAAGTTTTTCAGGGTGATGTAATCGCGATTCATACGAATGGAATATCTTCTACATTTACCGTACGTAAATTAGGTGCTAATAACGTTTTTATTGAACGTATTTTTCCATACTATGCACCCGTAGTTAGCTCAATTGAGTTTATCCGTAAAGGTAAAGTTCGTCGTGCTAAGTTGTTCTATGTGCGTGATCGCGTTGGTAAAGCTGCCAGAATTGCTGAAGATATTCAGACTAGAGAGCAAAAAATGGCTCGTGCTGAAATTGGACGTAATAAATCTGCTGTAGCAGAGCAATTAGCGCAAGCAACACAGACTGTTAAGTCTACTGACGCGGTAGAAGCTAGTGTTTCTGATATAGAAAAATCAGATAGCTCTGCTGAGTAATTTAAATTTTAAAGAATTTTAGATAGCGTGAAAAAAATAAAATAGCTGGAACATGGGTTTATCTCACACTCCAGCTATTTTTATTACCAGCTATTTTTATTACTTGAATTTTAATTAATAGACTGAATCGTAATCGTAAGTTCTAGCTGGTAAGTTTCGTCTTAAAGCTGCTCGATTACGTACACTATAGCGTGTATAATTATCTGCTACTATCTCTTGTGCTACTGACAGACTAATTATACTTACAATAGTTATATTAATTAAAACCCGTAAATTTAAAAATTTATTCTTGAATATAAACATATCTTCCGCCATTCCAAACCATTGGTCGTCCATCTTCATCATGCACAATATTTGGACCTTGTGGGCCATTGTTAACATAGACTACATCACGATTACGACTGCCAGCATTAGCGATAATTGAGGCGCCAATTAAGCCGCCGGCTACACCCCAGCCTGCACCGCTACCAGCTTGTAAATCTAATACCGATAAATTAACAACAGTTATAGTAACTACAGTTAGTAAACTTAAAATCTTTTTCATCTTAGTACCTCTAAAATTAACCAAAATTAATTTAAACATTTAATTTAATTGCATTAATTT
>CANKVQ010000034.1 GCA_947486885.1 bacterium | reverse complement strand
ATTAAAAAAAATAGCTGATAATGCTAAAGCTGATAACCGTGATTTAGTTTTATTTTACTTGGGTGAAATTTATAATCGTGAAGGGCAGATAGATTTAGCAAAAACCGCTTATCAGTTATTAATTAAAGATTTTAAACTTACTGATAAACCTGAATATGGCTTTAATCAAGAGTCAGCTTGGGTCCGGCCAGCGGAAGAACGCTTAACTTACTTGTAAGCCCAGTACTCGCAAGGGACGAGCGGGAAAATAATATAGTAAAAGTATTAGTGAGATAATAATTATATGATACGTGTGCGTTATGCGCCGTCACCGACGGGGTCCTTACATCTTGGTTCTTTACGCTCGGTGATTTTTAACTGGCTATTTGCGCGACACCATCAGGGTAAATTTTTACTAAGAATCGAAGATACTGATCTTGAGCGTTCCAAGCCAGAGCATACTAAAGCGATTTATTCCGCGTTAGATTGGATGGGGATCACGTGGGACGAGCCGGTAGTAATTCAGTCGGAGCGAACTAGTTTATATCAGCAGTATTTAGTTAAGCTATTAATAGAAAAAAAAGCTTACTACTGCAACTGTCCAGTGCAATTAGATTTAGCTACGGCGACAGATTATAGAATTTACGATCGCATTTGCCGTAATAAAAATTTAACCAGTGGGGCCATTAGATTTAAGCTGCCAGAAAATTTTGCACAAAATAATCAAGTTAGTACTAGCGCAAATAATCTTACGAGTATTAATTTTACAGATTTAGTTTATGGACCAATTAGTTTTGAGCTAAATCAGTTAGATGACTTTGTAATCGCTAGAGCCGATGGGACTCCTATGTATAATTTTGCCGTAGTGATCGACGATCACGAAATGGCGATTACGCATGTGATCCGTGGTGAAGAACATTTGAGTAATACGCCAAAACAGATTTTACTTTACCAAGCTTTTAATTTTAAGACACCTGAATTTGCACATTTACCGCTAATTTTAGGTCGTGATGGCCGTAAATTAAGTAAGCGTGAAGCTGCCGTAGCAGTCGAAGATTACAGATTAAAGGGTTATTTAGCCGAAGCGCTATTTAATTATTTAGTCAGATTGGGCTGGTCACATGGCGATCAAGAAATTTTTACTAGATTAGAGCTAATCGAATTTTTTGATTTAGATCATGTTGGTAAAAGTGGTTCGATTTTTGATCTTGATAAATTAACTTGGGTTAATAGTACTTATTTAAAAAACTATGCTGCACAGCAACTACTAGATTTAATTGTGCGTGATTTAGATCAAGATTATTTAACTAAGTTTCAATTATTTCAAGCAACACAGATTTTAGCTTTACTGGAATTATATAAAGCTCGGGTAAAAGTTTTAACAGAACTAGCTGAAATTGTTTTAGCTTTAGATCAAGCGCCAGTAACTTATAATCAAGCTGAATTAGACAAATGGGTTGCACCAAATTTTTCTGAGCTTAAAACTCAACTGAACCAGCTAATTTTAAATTGGGAAAATTTAGCTAATTGGTCAGCACCCGAAATTTTAAATTCGCTTAAGCAGCTTTGTGTTCAAGCAAGCTTAAATTTGCCCGATCTAGCGCATCCCATTAGATTAGCGTTAATTGGTCATACCGCTAGTCCTAGCATTGCAGAGTTGCTAGCAATTTTTCCCAAATCTGAAGTAATTGCCAGAATTCAAAAACTAATAAAATCATAGATCTCTTGTGTATTATAATTATTTTGCCCTAAATTAAATTAAAAATTAGATTAATTTTAGTTGGGGTATATTTATGAAAATTGGAATCGTATTTCCGGGCTATGGTAGCCAATTTGTGGGTATGGGCAAAGACTTCTATGACGAATCACGGATTGTGCAGGAATATTTCGAGGAAGCACATAACTGTTTAGATATTAATTTTGTAAAACTTTGCTTTGCTTCTTCCGATCAAGAACTTTCACAAGTTTCGAATGCTTATTTATCGATTTTTTTAATCGAAGTAGCACTCTATAGTGTCTTATTAGAAAATAATATTAAAGCTGATCAAGTAGCAGGCTTGTGTATTGGTCGCTATGCGGCACTATTTGCGGCTGGCGGATTTAGCTTTCCCGATGGGTTATATTTATTAAAAAAATATGCGCAATTTTATTTAGAAGCTTTGGCTACAATCGATCCCAAAGTAATTAGAATTACGGGTTTGTCTATTACTATTTTCAATCGAATTTACACTAAATTATTGGCACAGGTACCAGATGCGCAATTAGTTTTAGCTGTACAATATAGTAAAACTGATTTTATGATTTCAGGGCCAAAAGCTCAAGTTGAGCTTTTTGAACAAGCTTTAGTGTCACTAAAAATTAAAAATCTAGTAATTCAAGATTTAGATTTAGCTTATGATTTACATTCTAATATTATGTCTGGTGTAGCTGATCGGTTAGCTGAATATCTATTAAAAGTAGATTTTAAAGAGTTAAATATCCCATATATTAGTGGCATCTCTGGCAAAGTAATTAAAACTAGCAAGCAAATTCGTACTGAGTTAATCGCGCAAATCACTAAACCAATTTTGTGGCATAAAGTGCAGACCCAATTTGCAGATTGTGATATGATTATCGAAGTTGGACCACTGGCAGTCTTAACGGCTAGTTTACAACAGTTATATCCCGATAAAATAGTTTTAAGTTTTACTAAATTAGCTGACTTAGAAATTTTAAAACAAAAATTAAATAATAATAATAATCCAGAAACTATCACAGAAAGTACTTATGAGCCTAATCGACCCGACTAATTTAATAGAGCAAGCCCAAACTAGTCCTAGACAGTTAGAGCTAGAAAAACAAGTAGTGCAGATAATCATTGACCAGTTAAAAAGTGCCGAACTATGGAAAAGCACTGGCGAAAATAAGTTAAATTTTGAGCAACACTTTTTTGATTTAGGTTTAGAGCAACTCGATTTATTTGAAATTTTAATTAAACTAGAAGACCAGTTTAAGTTAGAAATTCCCGACGAAGATAGTGTCGAATTAACTAATATAAATAATATAGTCGATTACTTAATGCAGCGCGAAGCTTTGAATTTAATTTTTTGAATTTAATTTTTTTAATAGCAAAAAGGCTCGAGAAATCCCGAGCCTTTTTTAGTACTTGTTTTGCTAGCCACTAGGGCTATTTAACTTAGTGTATTAAAATGAAATCGAGCCTTTAGCCAAGACTGACCATTGATTTAATGCCACATTTTTAGCGCCGCTTTTTGAAGCACCAATTTCGTATGAAGCACCTAGACCAACTGTAGGATCCCAATCACAATTATCCCAACTATATTCGCAGAATCCGAAGACTTTGTTAGAAAGTGTAGCTGGTTGTAAGGCTGTGCAGGCACAAACATCTGAGTCTTGTAGGTATACGAAAGTGTCTGCACCATTTAAGTAATCAGGGTAAGCTGGATTACCAATGGTAGAAGTGCTAGCAGAAGCTGGAGATAAATAATTAATAGCATCAGTGTTATCAAGAGTGGCGCCATAAACACCATAAGTATATGGATCAATTGTAGCACGACTACTGAGCTTTTCTTGGCTGCGGTAGTACAGTTCATAACCTAAATCGACACTAAAATGGTTGCGAATATATTTTAGTAAAATCGCACCATTAGTTTCAAAACCAGCACCAATCTTGGCTTGCAATGCTAACACGTTAGCAGCGCGCTCTAAGCCGGTTACTGTGGGAGTTAAAACACCCGCAGCGCCATCAGAAACTTGTTTCAAGAGTAACCAAGAAGAACCAGCTGCTACATTACATGCTGCTGGAGTTGCTTGATTTACTCCCACCCCTTGAACGCCACCATTCTTCATACCAAACAAACGAGTTTGTGAAGATTTAAGTTGACTAACTAGCGCAACATCAAAATGTAAGCCAAGTGATTGGTTACATTCTTGTCTTTCCCAGAAGTTCCAGTGACCATTGAAGTCAGCGCCAATTTCCCAAGATTTACTTGAACCAGAAATCGCATCAAATAGATAAGTAGCATTTGGCTTGTTACCGGTAGGAGCAACTACTAAGAAACTTAAGGCTAAATGACTTTTATCTCTTCTTAAGAAATCATAACCAAGTTCCATTTTTAGACCAGCAACAGCAGTTTCACTTTGTGAACCATCGATGCGTCCTTTTTTCAATACTGGAGCAGCTCCAAAAGGTTGTGTGCCTTTCCAAGCATCTTTTAAACTAGTGTAAGGAACATCAACAGCCGTCGCAGCATCAAACGCATTGTACAAGCCATTTGGGAAAGTAGTGGCGCCAGTACCAGCGTTAGAGTCATTTAAGCCCAGTGTCCAGCGCGTCCAGTTAATTGGAATGCTAAATCTTGACCATAGACCACACACGAATTCATCCCAACCAAAGAACAAGTCGATGTCAGCAACGAAGTTTTGGATTTTAGGGCAGAAAGTTACAGTACCAGAATTAGTTACACCAAAGTTTAAAGAGTTGATGTCATCTGTAGCTGCAACGGCGTCATCTAAGGAAGCAGCTGGTCCATAAGTCATAGCGCCATTGTTAGCACCACTGTTATTGAACGAGAACCATTGTGCAATGCGACCATTGTCTGTGGTTTGTTGATATTGTAAAGCTAAAGAAGCTACACCATAGAACTCTTCTTCACCAAATAAGTGCAACTTTTCAGTTGACGCGCCCGCCATTCTACGGAACATGTCCCATTGAACTGGATGCGCTGTGAAGTTAGTTTGTCCATAAACGTTGCCTTTGTCATTGATCATATAACCAGCTGGAAAGCAACATTCCGTGCTAGGGCCACTAGCACTGGCGCCACAACTACCGCTACCACCGCAAGAAGAATCTGCGAGAGCAGCTGTAGTGCTAGCTAAAATAGCTAGGCAAAATAGATTTTTTAAAGTTTGTTTCATATTTTGACTCCTTTTATAAAGTCAGTGTAAAAATGTGTAATGTAAGATTTATAATGTATAGAAAACGCCTCATGGCAAAAATTTACTACTCTCTTATAAGCCACCCTCCTTCCGCTAATCGCAGTGACTCTTAATCTGCTACCCTCATTCAATCAGCATTACTGGACAAACGCTAATACATTTCAATCTCCAAGTCAACCATTTGACATAAAAATTAATTTTTTTTCTGAATAAACCTGTATAAAAGGGCCCGGTGTGCGCCGGGCCCTTTTAAGATTTAAAATTATTTTAATTCTTAAATTAATTTAACTTAAAACGATATAGAACCTTTGATTAAAGCTGACCATTGTGCAACGGCGATATTTTTAATACCGGCATGTTTATTGCTCCATTCAAATGAGTAGCCGGCACCAAGTGTTGGACTCCAATCACAGTTATCCCAGCTATATTGATAGAAGCTAAATAGCTTGCTAGAGCTATATGCTGGATGTAAAGCTGTACATTCACACACATTGGCATCAGTAATATAAACGATGTCATCATTCCTTTCGCCATTTATGGCAATCGTAGAAGTACTAGCTGTATTATTAATAGTGGCCTCAAGCTTTACGCCACCCATGATACCATAATTAGCGGCAATTGGCGTACGATCACTGATTTTTTCAGCATTGCGATAATAAAGTTCGTAGCCAAAATCAGTACTAAAATGATTATAAACATACTTTAACATGAGGCCTAAATTGGTTTCAAAACTGGCGCCAATTTTGGCATCTAGGGCTAAAATGTTGGACGCTCTTTGTAAAGTTTTAAAGATTCCAGTATCGGGGTCAACTTCTTTGAGTAAGAGCCATGAGGCACCGGCGCCAGTCGCACAAGATGGACTAATTACATAAGGTTGTGCGCCGCCAGGACTTGTTTGACCGCCGGCTTGCAAGCCAAATAAGCGTTTTTGCGTGCTTCTAGTCATACCCATTAATGCTACATCAAAATGGATACCCAAAGATTTATTGCATTCTTCACGTTCCCAGAAATTATAGTGGGCATTCAAATCAATCCCGATTTCCCACTGTTTATTAGAACCTGAGATCGGTTCAAATAGATATTCAGCAGTTGATCGATTGCCAGTGGGAGCTACAACTAAGAAACTAGCAGCTAAATGGCGATCTTCTTTACGAATAAAATCGTAACCTAACTCTAATTTTAAACCAGCGACTTGTGTAGTATCTTGTGCACCATTGATTTTGCCGTATTTCATGACTGGCGCTAAACCAAATGTTTTATCGCCGACCCAAGCTTGTTTTAAATTAGCAT
>CANKVQ010000033.1 GCA_947486885.1 bacterium | reverse complement strand
TGTTAAATTTAACTAATCTACAGTTATATTTACGCGATTTATTAATTTTTAATTATACAGATTTAATTGAGATTTTATTAATTAGCGCCGCTATTTACTATTTTGCGCGCTGGCTACAATATGATCGACAGAAAAATTTAGCCCCGGTCTTTTTCGCTACTTGTATGGCAACTATTAGCGCTAATTATTTGGGATTAATTAATCTTAGCAGCTTAATTTTGGGCTGTTGGCCCCTAGTTTTAATGTTATTTATACTCGTGCATCAACAAGTTTTACAAAAAAATTTTATTTCTTTTAAAAAAATTATTCCAGCCAAAATTGCAACCCCCAACAACTGGACTGAAAGCTTAATTGCAGCTTGCATGACTAGCTCACAAAAAACACAAAAAATAGTTTGTATTATCGAAGGTTCAGATAGTTTAAGTAATTTTATAACTTCTGAATTTATATTTAACAGTACAATTAGCAAGCCACTATTAGAAACAGTTTTAAATAGCCAGAGTTTCGATAGTCATAAAATTTTGTGGCTTACTCAAGATGGCAATTTAGTTGCTATTAATGCTACTTGGAATTTAGACTTTACCCATGCTAATTTAACTAATTCGACACTCGACAATTGCTTATTATTATCACAACAAACTGATTTAATTTATCTAGAAGTCGATCAAAAATTACACCAATTTAATTTAATTACACAGGGGCAGATCATTAAAAATTTACATACTAACGATATTTTAAAAGTACTACAGCAATATATTCGTAAAAATCAAGCAACTTCAAAATCAGAACCGGGAGTAAACTGGCATGATCTTAAAAAACAGAATTCAAATACCAATTCTGCTAATTTATAAAATTATGGCACTAATTTGTGGCTATGGACTATGGTTCACGCTAGCCCAAAAACAATTAGTTCAGCAAACAGTTCGTGTACCAGTCGCTTTTTATAATTTACCTAAAAATTATAGCATCGATGGCCCAGAAACAACACGTGTGAAAATTTCTGGTACGCGCCAACAATTATATAATTTAAATCCCGCAGATTTGGTCACGCATATTGATTTAGCTAATATTAATTTAAGCCAAACTAATTTAGACCCAGCTAACCTAAATCAAAATAGCCCTAAAATTATAGAGCAAGAAATTACTTTAACTAATCAACAACTATTATTACCGGTTCATATTCGACTAGTCGAATATGAAACTGATATACTGAAATTAAAATTTAAACCAGTACTTAAAGGGCCGTCGCATGAACCACAAACTTGAAAAGTTTATCACTAATATTAAAACTTTATTTTTAACTGGCTTATTAACTATTTTACCAATTACACTCACATTTTTTATTTTCAGAGGTTCATTTAGAATTTTACAAAGCTGGCTAACTCCCATTAAAAATTTGAACCCGCAATTATTCGAAACGTTCCCATACTCTGAAGTCATAGTCGTAATTTTGCTAATCTTATTTATTGGCTTAATTTCTAAAGTTTTATTATTGCGTCCCATAGTGAGTTTTTTAAAAGAACAGATTTTATTTAAGTTACCACTAGTTAAACCAGTTTATTCTGGTATTAAGCAATTATCACATGCCCTAATTGCTTCGCAAAACCAAATGGGATTTCATACGGTAGTTACGGCCGAGTTTCCCAGTCAAAATGTGTTTAGTTTGGGATTTCTAACTGGTGAATTACCACCAGAATTGGCGCCTAAACCCGATATTAAATATTATAAAATTTATATCCCAAATAGCCCTAATCCCGTTACAGGTCACTTTATTATTTTACCTGCGGAAAAATTTACAGTATCAGTGCTGAGTAGACATGAAGCCATGGCGATTATTATGTCTGGTGGCGTAATTACCTTAGATCGATTTAAATAATTTTACGCAAACTCACCATTAAAAAATTTAAAATAAAACAGATCTAGTAAAATTTCTGAAGAACCAGATTTAAGTTCAAAATCAGCTGCTCTAATAAAATTATGCGCTTGATATAGTTCTTGTGTACTAAATTTGTGCCAGTCGATCTGCGTAAACGAAAATGGCAATCTATAAGCAATTCTTTTAGCGCCACCTAAATCGCCAGCTTGTTGCAACTGTACAAAATAGTAAGCCCTAAATAATTGTTCCGACCAATAAGCAGTCCAAAATTGCGCGGTATAATCTATCCCAAATTTTTCCCACGCTAAAAAAAATTTCTCTGGTTTGCGCGCAAAAAACTGGGTACTTAAATCAAATAAAGTTTGTTCTAAAACTACAATTTTGCTGAGCCACTGTTCAAAAAATAGCTCACAACGATCACCAAAAGCTGTCATATAATAAAATAACAAACAACACTGATCTAAAGTTAATTTAATTTTTAATTTAGTTAGTTTATTTAAAAAAACTGGTGCTAACTTTAGGTTATAACTTTGAGTATATAACTCAGCTAATTTAGTTATCGCAACACCAGCAAGCTCTATTTGTTCTAAATTAATAAGCTCTAAATTATTTTTACTATTATTATTTACTAAATCTTCTGGGGTACTAAAAAAGACTATCCTGTGGGGACCAGTATAGCAATTTAAATACTGTAATAACTCCAACCGTTTCTTAGCTGGCAACACTGTAATATCACCCAACCAAAAAAACATATTCTGGCCTAGCAAGCTCATAGCTAAGCTAGATTTAATTCCTGCTAAGTCCGTCGACATTAGATCTAAGCTAGTAAAATTAACACCCGCTAGCTTTAGCGCTTGTTTTAACCAAGCCAGAAATAAGTAACTATATTCTGTATCTACTAATACATAAATAGCCCGCTCTGGCTTGCGCCAAAACTCTGGGCTAAATAATTGCTCAATCTGAAGCATGCTGTCTCATTTTTTTGGAAAGCTGAATTTGCATATAGTGGGGAAATTCTGGAAACCCAGTTTGCCATAATTTTTGATATTCACACTCTAAAAAATTAAAAATCTCTTGTGTACCAACTTGGGCTAGTTTTTTAAACTGTTCAAACTGTTCCCAGCTAACTGGTGCCGTTTCTGCAGTTCCCTGAATTTCAATAATCTTACTATCGCGTGTTAAGACAAAGTTAAAGTCTACGGTAGCAGTGCTATCTTCAGCAAAATCTGGATCTAATAATACTTGCTCTTGGACTAGCGCTACTGACACAGCAGCCACATCTTGTTTAATTACCGACTCTTTAATTAAGCCTACTTGTAACCATCTAGCCTGAGCTAGTCTTAAAGCTAAATTTGTGCCAGAAATTGCAGCTACTCTAGTACCACCATCGGCTTGTAAGACTTCACAGTCAATTTGGATAGTGCGTTCACCAATTAAATTTAAATTAATTACAGATCTAAAAGAGCGCCCGATTAATCTAGAAATTTCTATCGATCTAGCATTACGTTTTTGAGTCGTCGCTTCTCTGGTAGACCGCACTTGAGTCGCTGATGGCAGCATGGCATATTCAGCACTTAACCAGCCACTGCCAGTCTTCTGATTACGCAAATGTGGGGGTAATTGGTCATTTAGCGTTACCGAACAGAGCACTTTAGTTAACCCCTGCTCGATTAATACCGATGCATCAGCATAACCATAAGGGTTAAAAGTAATTTTTAGTGTTCGGAGCTGATCTAGCCCTCGGCTATGATTCCGGGTCATTTTAGCTCTTTTTCGTGTGTTTACTGGTTAATTTTTAGATATTTATTAATTATACCTGATTTCTTAAGCTTTAGTACTCACTGCCCATTAGTAAAAGTAAACAATATTATAAACAAGTAACTTTATACTTTGGTATGATTGTATCTACTGTCACTAAGGTTAGATTTTCACAAATTGCCTGAGAGATCAACAGTCGATCAAATGGATCTTTATGCAGAATGGGTAGCTGTTTTAGATAGAAAACGTGATCAGGTAAAATAGCCAAAATTTCAAATTCATTTTCATATAAAATTTCTTTTAAATTATCAGGAGCAGTGAGCTTACCCAGGACTTGCTTGATGACTATTTCCCAGATTGTCACTGTACTGATCACAATATGGTTGGTTGGGTTTGCCAGCAAATCACGATAACGCTGATCTAGCTGTTGATCATCGAATAGCCACCATAGAACTATGTGCGTATCTAATAAGTAACGTGTCATTTGAAATGTTTCATAAAGTCGTTTGGTAAAACATCAAAATCAGGGGCTATAGAACCCTTACCTGCCCAGGCGCCTGGCTTACGACGTTTTTTCTTAGTTTTAATAGCGACTAAACGTACTACCGGGGTCCCAGCCTTACAAATGATTACTTCTTCACCCTGTAAAGCTAAATCTACTAGCTTAGACAGGTTCGTTTTAGCTTCATGTAAATTGGTCTTTTTCACATTTAACTCCAAATATGCTAATTTTTAACTATTTTTAGATTAGCTAAGCTTAGCTAGGCTTGTCAATATAATACCAAATAATACCCATTAAATTATCTATCAACCCCGCTCCTGATGTCCCTCAGAAATAGCTTAGGGGCCTGCTTGCCCTTTGAAGGAGCCTGCCCCTTGAAGCCCCTGGCGTAATAGGAGCCTTCCCTTCGTCTAGCTCTGGGTAAACTGCGCTCTGGCGAAGTAGGGGGCTTTTGCACACCCCCCAGTTTTAGGGTATATTAAGGTTTAAATAGGTAGTTTTAAACAAATATCTTAAATAAATAATGGAGAGTTATAACTATGCAGAATTTATCTAAAAATCACCCAGTTTTATCAAAATTAACTATATCAAAATTAATTATCTCAAAAATATTACCAGTTTTATTGCTGGCTAGTATGGCTTTAAGCTCGTTGCAAATTAATAGCATGGCGAAAGCTGATAGTTCACGTGCTGGTATTGCAATTGGCTTAGCTTCTATTGCGCTAGTTGCTTACAAAACTTATATTGAGCACCAGGCACAACGTTCTACAAATCAAGCATTACTTGAAGCTATTAATGGGCGTGATACATATAATGTTAAACGTTGGATAGCAAATGGTGCTGACGTTAACACTGTTTCTAAAGATGGCGAAACTGCCTTGACGTTAGCAATTAAGATTGATAGTGCACACAGTATAAATATAGTAGCCCAATTATTGGCAGCTGGCGCTAAAGTAGACACTAAAAATGCCACTGGCGATACAGCATTAATGCTAGCAACTACATCTGAACATCTTGATATCATTACCCAATTAATTAATGCTGGTGCTGATGTAAATGTTGGCAACGAAAAAGGCGAAACACCATTAATAGAAGCAGCTATTTATCAAAATCAAGCTATTATAACATTGTTACTTGAGGCTGGCGCCAATGTTAATGCTGCAAGCAAAACTGGTGTTACTGCATTAACACTTACATTCCCTCATTTAAATAATACTACTGATAAAAATTCAGTTAATAGTCGAAAGATTTTCCAACAGCTACTTGCTGCTGGTGCAGAGAAACCTAAATGGATGGAAATTAAATAGGTAGTTTTAAGCAAATATATTAAATAAAAAATGGAGAGTTATAACGATGCAGAATTTATCTAAAAATCACCCAGTTTTATCAAAATTAATTATCTCAAAAATATTACCAGTTTTATTACTGACTAGCATGACAACTAGTTTAAGCAGTATGCAAAGAACTGCTCATTTAGCTAGAGCTATTGCGACTAACCATGTAAAACCATATAGTCTGACTGCTACAACTAAGAAACAAAAATTGGCAGCTGCTAGTACTATTTTTACTAGCCCTACTTTAATGCCAACAATTACTACTAGCAGAACGATGTCTACAGCTACATCAAAAACTAATTATGAAATCCTGGGTGTTTCGAAAGATGCTTCAATTGCAGAAATTAAAACTGCTTATCGCAAACTAGCACTAAAATACCATCCTGATACTAATCCAGGAAATCTGTCTGCTGCCGACAATTTTAGAAAAATATCAGAAGTATATCAAACCCTGTTGGCTAGCAAAAATAAAGGTACTAATTATTTTGATGAATGGTTTCAAGAATTCGAAAAACAACAGGCTAAGGAACGAGCGGAGTGGGCTAAGAAACAGGCTGAGTGGGCCAAGCAAAAGGCTGAGAGACAAGCTGAACGTGAAAAATACCAAGCTGAGTGGGACGCCGACAGTAAAAAGCGACAGGCTGAGTGGGACAAAGAACATGCTGACAGTAAAAAGCGACAGGCTGAGTGGGCCAAAAAACATGCTGAGTGGGCCAAAGAACAGGCTGAGTGGGCCAAAGAAATGGCTGGATATGAAGAAAAGCTATATTTATGTTTTTATTTTTACACAGCATGCATTATTGTTAGCAATATTAAAGAAGCAATTACAGGAACTAGTGTTCATAAAACGACTCTGGAATCAAAAATTGTTGATGCTAGATAACGAATAATTATTAAATA
>CANKVQ010000032.1 GCA_947486885.1 bacterium | reverse complement strand
TAAAAAATAAATTAAATTTATTAAAAATTTAAAAATTATTGGGTTAAAAATTATTGGATTAATCGTGAGCAATCTTAATTCTGAAAAATTTGATACTAGTGGGATTAGTGAAATTTTAAATAAATTAACTGTTGGCACGAGTCAGATCATACCACTAGAAGATTTTAAGCAAAAATTAGCATCGAATAAAATTTTAAAAATTAAATTAGGGATGGATCCTACCGCACCTGATTTACATTTGGGTCATGCTGTAGTCTTAGCTAAAATGCGGCAATTTCAAGATTTAGGGCATCAAGTAATATTCTTAATTGGCGATTTTACAGCCCGAATTGGTGATCCAACCGGCAAATCTAAAACTCGACCAGCGCTTACTATCGCAGAGATTACTAAAAATACGCAAACTTATTTTGAACAAGTTTCTAAGATTTTAGATCCAGATAAAACTACAATTAGATTTAATTCTGAATGGCTAGCTAATCTCACGCCAGCTGATTTTATTAAATTATGCGCACAAGCAACGTTGGCCCAAATAATTGAACGTGACGATTTCGCTGGTCGGCTAAAAAATCACCAATCAATCTCTATGCATGAACTATTATACCCGTTGATGCAGGGCTATGATTCTGTGGCATTAGAAGCTGATATTGAGTTGGGCGGCACGGATCAAACTTTTAATTTATTAATGGGTCGTTATTTGCAACAGCGCTATGGGCAAGAACCACAAGTAATTTTAACTGTGCCATTACTAGAGGGCTTAGATGGCAAAGACAAAATGTCTAAGTCGCTCAATAATAGTATTGGTTTAACTGATCTGCCAGCAGATGCTTTTGGTAAGCTAATGTCGATTACAGATCAGCTAATTCAACGTTATGCACTATTATTATTAAATATTTCAGAACAGCAAATTATAGACTGGAATCAGCAAATACAGGCCAATAAATTACATCCCATGGATCTTAAAAAACAGATTGCACATGCGATTGTGGCTAAATTTTGGTCGCCAGATTTAGCCCAGCAGGCACAGGCGCAATTTGAAAAATTATTTCAAGCACAAGATTATTCGGCAGCTAGTGAAATTGTGTTGCCAGCTGGTACAGCTAATCCAATTTGGTTAGTAGATTTATTGAAAATTTTAGGGGCCATTACAACTTCTTCTGAAGCGCGGCGTTTAATTCAAGATGGTGCAGTTAAAATTAATGAGCAAATAGTTACTGATTTTAAGGCTGAGATTACTTGGATGTCCGATATGATAATTAAAGTTGGCAAGCATCGCATTTATCGTATAAAGTAATTGGCTAATTAATTATTAAAAATTGTTTTTTAATCTTAAAAAAAAGAGATGGTATTGAGCAAAAGAACTGAGTTAGTCATAGTATTTAGTTTGTTAATTTGTTTGTTAAATAATATGTCTTTAATTGGAACTAATTGGCAGGATTCAGAATACTTTATCTTATGGGATTTTAGTGATACTAAGCATGAAGTGCATTCGGCTACTATCATGGCATTAATAGATTTAAAGTTTTGCCGCTTTCCTAGTGAATCTTATGTTTTTAATAACTATCCTGAAGTTAAAAAACAACCTGTAGCCAGTATAGATTTGCAAAAAATGTTAGAGCATGCTGAACAGTTATCAATTTTTTGTATTGCTGGCCATGGGCGTGGTCCAGAGCTAGTTTGTGGCGTAGAGATTTCGCATCTAACTAGAATTAATTGTGCTTATGTATTTAAAAACCTACCAGATATTGAGAATCTAAAAGTTTATCTAGTATCAAAAGCGGTAGTTGGTGAGTGTATCGCCATGGAAGATATCGATAATATGATCGATAATTATACCACTGATTGGAGTAGCTTAGCCCAAGATTTAAATTCTGATACTGAGCTGCCCAAGCCAGCTGAACGTTATGCTGTAACGGTTTGGTTAATTAAAGTTAAAAATTATTTTATGCAAAAAGCCGTTAATTTATTACTCTATTTTGTAGAATAAATTTTGGGATTGTGAGATTATTTGTGTCGAATAAGCATCAGTTTGCCGTTTTCACATCAGATTTAAATAAATTAGATACGCAAGAATTATATCACAGAATTATTCGCGTATTACGTTTAAACACTGGCGACCAGGTGATTATTTTTGATCGTAAGCAGCATGTTTTAGCTGAACTAGGTATAATTACTAAAAATAATTTAGATTTAAAATTTATTAATCATATAGCTATTAACCAAGAATTATTGCCTGAAATTACAGTCTGTTTACCGTTATTAAAGCGTGAAGCATTAGAAACAGCTTTATATAGTTGTGTAGAGCTGGGTGCGAATAAAATTCAGTTGTTAGTTACCGCTAAATCAGAACAAGCTGGCCAAAAATATAGTACTGGAACACTAGAGCGTTTAGAAAAAATTATGATCGCTGCGGCTGAGCAGTCTAAAAATTTTAAAATCCCAGAATTATTAGGGCCCATAAAATTAGAAAAATTGCTAGTGCAGTTAGAGTTTCAAAATAAAACTAGAGCTATAGGTAATCTACAGCCAGGCAAATTTAATATTCCAGCCAAAATATTTTTCGATATTTCTGGTAAGCCAATTTTGGAATTAATTTCAGAACTTAAATTAAGTTCTAAAATATTTTTACTATGGGGCCCCGAGGGTGATTTAACTAGCACTGAAAAAGCGCTAATATTAAAAACTGGTTTTATATTCAGTAAATTGACCCCCACAGTTTTACGTGCTTCACAAGCCGTAGCACTGGGCTTAGGGCTGATACGAATTTTAATATAATTTTGCGCTTAAATACACAAATGTTACGCTAAAGTTGTGTGAAAATATTTTCAGGAGTCTTATGACTAAAATTTTAGCGCTTGATCCAGGGGATAAGCATGTTGGGACGGCACTTTCAGATAGCATGCAGTTTTTCGCTCATCCCTATGAGACGGTATCAGCTGATAAATTAATAGAGTTTTTAACTAAAATTATTAATCAGGAAAAACTAGACACGATAGTTATTGGATATCCTAAGACTTTAAAAAATACTGAGAGTCAACAGACTTTAAAAATTAAAGTTTTATATGATCAGCTAGTTGCAACTTTTCCCCAAATTAAATTTGTCTTATGGGACGAACGTTTAACCAGTAAATCAGCTGCTAAGTATGTTAACTCACGTGACAAAGTCGATAAGTTGCGGGCCCACTCGATTGCCGCAGCAATTATTCTAGAAACCTACCTCGATCATCTCCGATTTTTAAGCGAAGCTTGACAAGCCTAAGATCTATTTTTTAGGGTGCTATCTATCAGTAAAAATATGCAGTAAAAGTACGCTGATTAATAGGTTGATTTGTTTTAGTTAAAAAACGGAGTAGAGAGGAGGGCTATGCGGTGCAGAAAGTGTTCAGGGTTAATGGTGCAGCAATCTTTTTTTGATCACTTTTTAAACTTTGTCGGGTGGAAATGTTTAAATTGTGGTAAAGTGATTACTCGTAAAGAGAAAACTATCGAATTTGATTCATTTAGCATATTTTATCAACAACAAAAATGTCGCAACAAAAAATAGTTCACAGTTATTATTTAGTTTTACAAAGCACTTATGATTTAATCGAGATTGGTCTAGGAGTTGATCATACGCTCCTAGACCAGCTTAGTTTAAATAAAATGGATGCTAATCGTGATCTAATTTTAGAAATTAATAAATTGCTATTAAAACACGATCTAAATTTAACACAACTTAGTTTTATCGGGACCAATTTGGGACCTGCGCCGTTTACTTCACTTAGAGTGGTGATAGCGACTGTTAATGGGCTAGCTTTTGCCACTGGGATCCCCCTGATTGGTGTAAACGGTCTTCAAGCTTTTGTCACAGAATTTGGCACTAGTAATTTAGTTGGAACTGAATTTAAATCTCGAGAAGCTAATAAATCCCCTGCTCGTCCCGAGCGTAACGAAGTGAAGTCGAGGGATAGTGCGAAAAAAAATTTATTGGATTATGCCATCACGCTGGCCCTATTAAACGCTTATAATCAAGATGTATATTACGGGATTTTGGATCAAGCGGGTAATTTTACCGCCAGCTGGGGAGCAATTAATGAGTTATTAATCTCACTGGCAAATAGATTTAAACAAATAGGCGTGCAAAAAATTAATTTAATTGGTAATGGCGTAAATCTGTTTATAGATCAAATTAAGCAAGATTTAAGTGACTTCGATTTAGCTAGTTTAGACTTAGAGATCTCAGAAGCTGTAACTAAATCACTGATACCCCAATATTGTTCACTGGCACAAATTGCCCAGCTAGCATATCAGGCTTGGCTTACTCAGTCAGTATTTAGTGCGCAATTACAGCCGTTATATTTGAAAACAGTGCAAACAGTGGTGAATAAAAATTATGTTAAATAATTGGTTAATTTTGGTTATAGTTAATTAAAATAAGCAGGAGTAGATTATACCCCTGCTTATTAGGTAAAACGGTGTTTTTGAAGTAATACTTTTTGTAAATTTATTCGAAAAGGTTTGCTTTGATTGCGCTATCTTGATCTTGCTGAAAAATTGATCATAATTGTACGCAATGACCAAGATCTCTTGTATCGTCTCCATGCTTGCATTCCCAGCCGCTACAGCATGGCGTTAGATACCTACAGTTGCTACAGTCGTCTCCATATTGGCATTCTTTTTTAGGATCAAGATGACAATCATTTCCCTTAATATCCAAATTCACAAGGCCAACAGTCATTAAAGCCAAGATTAAAAATAATTTCTTCATAGCAAATACTCCATTTTAGTTAAAAATATTAGTTAGAACTGGACCTTTTTGTGAGCGTTATGCTCAGATCTTATTCAATTATAACTTTAACTACAGCTTAGCAAAACGTGTTGCTCGATAGCAATAATCCAATAAAAGCTTATATCTAATTGCGATGGATAGGGCGTATCGGCGAATTTGTTTTTAGCATGACGTTATTTTTTGGAGTAACACTAGACTTAGGCCCACTTGCTTCTGGAGATAAATTTGTTTTTGGCAAATTTGTTTTCAAAGTCGAACTATTCTTTGAAGTAACACTAGTCTTTGAAGTAACACTAGACTTGGGCCCATTTGCTTCTGAATTTGAAGTCGATTTACTACAAAATCTAAGTTTTGGATCTTGATTAAATGGACATTCGAGTGTTCCACAACAGGGAGAAGATTCACTACACACTTCATCAACTGTCTTACATGCGATGCATATGTAATCCCCGGCGGCAGGAACGTATGTACATGATGCACCGTTATCGGAACAACAAGGGGCATTATATTTAGGGCTTGGATTGCATGTTTGACCCATCGTCTGACACGAGCCGCAACCTTTTGCATCGGAGCACTGGCATTTTCCCAGATGGTCGTTCGGATTTTCAAAATGGCACGTGTAGCCACTACAGCAGTACCAATTCTGGGGCCTGTTTTTTGTGCATCCTTCGTTCTTACCGTGGCACTGATTATCAGAACCATGCAAATCAATAAAATTTATTACAGAAACTAACATAATAATAACAATTAATAGCATTTTTTTCATAGAAATAATCTCCAAGAAATACTGCGGAACCAAAATTTTTATAGATCATGGTTGTTCTTAATAGTAATTAAAGTTTAACAAAAAGGGGAGGGTAGCTTGAAGAGTTTCATCTATTCTTGTGGCAAATAGTGCTCTGCTGGGTCTATTCGTAAATTGATTTTGATGGATGCCTTAGCACTGTTTTAGTGTTAAAAATATTGGTCTACTTAAGATAAGTTTGCCAAATTATAGCAAACATCTTATATTCAAAAACATGTTTTTAGCTTGCCAAATAAGTAGTTTTTGCGAGTTAGTTAGCTGTAAATATTTTTAAGATAAATATTTTTATAAATTGGGCATAAATGTTTTGAATATAACTGAGTAATCTTGGAGATAAATCGATGCTTGATATTAATTTGCTGATTAGTAATATTTCAGAAATGATCTGGGGTTGGCCCTTATTAGCAATTTTTATGGGGGTGGGCGCACTAGTAACTGTAATGTTAAGATTTGTGCAGTTTAGATTTTTTACTGAGTCGTTTAAACTAGTTTTTAGCCCTAAAGATCGGCCTAAAGCAACTAAGTCTGGCGAGATGACGCCATTTCAAGCCTTTATTAATGCCCTAGGGACTAGTACTGGTAATGGTAGCATTGCCGGAATCGGGACCGCGATTTATATGGGTGGCCCAGGGGCAGCTTTTTGGATCTTAATTGCTGGTGTGTTTGCGTTAGCGTTAAGATTTGCGGAAGTATTTTTAGCGACTTATGTGATTGGTAAATATAAATATAAAACTGCCGAAGGCGGCCCGATGGTTTATTTAAGTCGTGTACCAGGCGGAACGGTATTGCCATATTTATTTGCAATATCGCTATTATTTTATTCTTTCACTTCTGGTAGTGCTATGCAAGCTAACTCCATTGGCTTAGGTATTTCACGAATTTTAGGCTTAGATACTTGGATCACAGCGACTGTT
>CANKVQ010000031.1 GCA_947486885.1 bacterium | reverse complement strand
TGTTGTATGTAAAAAAGAAAACAGATTTAATTACTATTGCATTCGGACTATTACATAAAATTAATTTTGTTGTACAATTAACACGTTATTTCGAAAGCAATCGCACACGCACCGCGAGCTAAGTACAGGCATGAGAACTACATTGTCTTATAAAAAATCTTATAAAAAATTATTTTATCGTAATAGTTACGCAGAAAACTATAAATTCGCTACTCGCAAAGTATCAGCAATTTTATTTAATATAAAGTTGCTGTGTCTGCTAATCATGCCGATGCAAGCAGCCAAACAACTTTTACCTACTTTTTCATCCGCACCAATTGGTCAACATGCTACTTATTTTATGCCATCATATGCAGGCGCAGCGGCTTTATATGTTGGTGCCAATAATGCCACTCCTAATAATGATTATGCATTAGCTGTTTCAAGAACTGGTGCTAACTTCACAGCCTTAGCTCCCGCAAAAGTTAATCTTAATAACAGTCCTGATAGCATCAATCCAATTAATGGTGCCAAAATCGATGTACTTGGTCTTGCCAATGACCTACCAGCTGTAGTCCTAGATGGGCAGAAAAAAATTTACTTAGTTTATAACATCATAAATGCACCCAATCTAGTTTCAATTTTATCTTCGCCAGATTTAAATGATAGCACTGGAGCTGCTATAACTAACAGCATTCTTAAAATTACTGGCACTAAAATTATGGGTTCTAATTATTTATTTGCAGTGGTACAAAATAATGCTGGCGACGCATTTGGCGCTCCTGGTAGCGGAATCTCACTTTTAAAACAAACTGGGACCCCAAATAGTCAGAGTAAAAAAATTAATTATAAACTATCTGTTTTAAATAATAATACCGCTGTGTCATTAACTGGCGCTACACCACAAGTATTTATTACTAACCCTGCAATAATTGCTTCTAACTTGGTAGATTTATACTGGAATAATGATTTAAATTGTTTGTATACAGCCATATCCGTCCAAGCTAATGCAGCCGCTGGTTCCGGTGCACGCGCTGTAGTCATCGGCAAAGTTATAAATAATCAATTACAGTTTGTTTCCATTGCCCCAGACAGCGTATTTAATGGTATAAATACTGGAATTGTGGGCACTGGCCAAAACAGCGCTGTAGTGTCAATTCAAAAAATACGCAGCATGACCACTAGCACTTGTTTAAATTATTTAATTGTCGCTGGTGGCAATAACACTGCAGCAAATACCGGTAATTTAATTTACGCGCTACCGTTAGTTAATTCAAATAACTTAAACACCAATGGCACACTGGCAAAGTATGACAGCGTCCCAACGATTATCACCGTTGGTGGTTCTTTTAGATCCCGCGCTTATACTGTACCAGCGGTTAATCCTGGCGATATTTTAGCTAATAATAATCCTGCCGCAACAGTAGGTGCTGGCAATTTACCTATGCCTGCTAATTCACAAGTTACAGATTTATTTGTGATAGACGACACTGTGTTTGCCAGTATTAACGATGCCTATGCTGCAAATGTGCAGCCTGGATTATTTTATTCGCAAGCATTATTTGATAACTTAGGGCGCATTCAAGGCTGGACCCCATGGCAACGTGCTAGTGGCACCGATGCGCAAATGCTGGGCGCCGGGCCAATACCAAAAACTGGTGATTTTTGGTATATACCTAACAATACTACTGCTTTTAAAACAATTTGGGGAACTGGTGCCGAAGATGGCTTACTTGGTGGTACTATTTCTGATGCCAGCCTAGGTTTAATTGATTATATTGATTGGCCAATCCAAAATGTAGCTAATTATGCTCCAAACACCGCCGATTTAAATAATGGTTTAGACAATCTTGCACTATTGATTGCTACAGGTAATAGCATAGTCAGCCTAGTTGAAACTGGTCGTAATTCTGGCTTTAATTCATGTAAACCTAATACTGGCGATTTTGCCACCAATGCTCAAATTAATAATAACGGCATACTTCCAGCATTAGATCCAACCAGCAAAATAGCAACTATTGCCAACGGTGATTTAGCTAAAATTGGTCCTATAACTACTTCTGTAATTGCAACTAATACCATTACTAATCAACATTGGATCATTGTTGGCGGCTCTAATGGTATTGCAGTCTTATGTGATAATACTGGTGCTTGCTGGACTGGAAATTTAACCCAATTAAGCGATTTAAACTTAACCCCAAACTTAGCGTTTAAACAAGTAGGTAATTATCAATTTGTGCAAAAACTGCTCTGTGATGGCACTTATTTATATGTGTTAACTAATGGCAAATTAGATAGAATATTATTGAGTGTTGGCATATTTGCAACTAATACGCTAAATCCAATTACCTTAATTCAATCAAATGTAAATGTCGCTAATGCAAATAGTTTTTTTGATTTGGCAATTTCACCACCATTGGCCCTACTGGCCACTTCACAAGGTTTATTACGCACAGGTAACGGCGTGGATATTAGCAATCCTGCAACCGATCAAACAAATGTTGATTGGACAACAGTCACCATTCCACAAGCTATTGGCCCGGTTTATCAATTATCACCGCTCTCACCCACAACTAATTTACAAGATTTTGTTAATGGCGGAAATTTATATGTTTTAAGTGCTTATCGAGGTTATTTGCAAGCTCAAATTAATCGCTTTACAGTTAATCTAACTGGCGGAGTTGTAAATAACAACACTGTTCAACCACTACCAGATCAACATTTAGCTAATCAATTATCTTATTTCATTAATTTTTATGAATTTAAAGACGCTTTTAATTACCTAAGCGGCTCTATGTACGCAACTCATGCTTTAGATAATGATTTGCCATTAACACTACAGAAAATGCCTAATAATATTAAAAGCGGTAACCGCTTTTTCCTTTATAAAAATGACATTTTTACTGAAAGTATTAACCCCGGTGTAATACCAACTCAAATCAATCCTACCATTATTAGCAGCGCTTCTGGTGCGCTATTAACTAGCGGAAATTTTGGTTTACGGGTCGATGAGTAATGCATACACAGGAGCGATTTTTCTCAAATGAATTTTAATAAATCACAAATATTTAAAAATTTAGCTACTCTAGGGTTACTATTAAATATAAGTAATAATTATAGTAATATTGCACCGCTAGATTTCTTTTTACCAGATGATCCTAATTTTGTAGTGCCAATTAAACACGGCTATAAATTCCAATTCGAATCGCTCAACCAATTCGGTGTAGAAAATATCGATGCCCGTCGAGATATAATCAATCCAATCAGTGAAAAAAAAATCAAAGAAACTGTAGATGTTTTACAAATGTGGGACCCTAATCAAAGTACCATTGATATGATTCGTGGCTTTGCCCCAGACTCTACCATTGGTCAATTAGCAGCTAAATTAAATTCTGTTAATGATGATGGCATTCGTGGCCACATGGTGCCAACTGCAGAATTAAAAGGGCAAGCATTTTCATTTCGCGCAAGGTTTAAATTACGACACAGTTTGTCATTAAACGTAAGTTTACCATTTTATCATTTCAGATTATGCAATGTTAAATGGCAAGACTTGACTAAATCTGATGATGCCGCTGATTTATTAACTAAACAATATTTAACTGATAATTTTTTTGCCAACGTAGCCGAGTTAGGCCAAGGTTTAAATGTTAAAGATGGTTGGAATAGATTAAATATAGGTGACACCATGGTGGAATTACGTTGGGATCAAGACTTCCCACAACCAACTAATCCTAGATTAAAAAATGTAGCATTAAGTCTGCGTAGCGGTTTAACTTTGCCTACAGGATTGCGTAAAGATGAAGATATTTTATTTGCCTTACCATATGGTAACGATGGTGCCACTGGAATCACATTTGGTGGCGGCATAGATCTAAATTGGTTTCATATTTTTCATGGTAATATTAACATCGATTTTCTAGAACTGTTTGGTTCTTCACGCGATCGACGCATTAAAGTTTTCCCAGACCAAACTAGTTTAATTTTTTTAGAAAAAACTTATACCAGACTTAAACCTGGCTTAACACAACGCTATAATTTAGGTCTATCTGCTAAAATTTATCATGGACTAAATTTTGGTATAGCCTACGAGCACATGAAACACAATCAAGATACAATTGCACTTTATGATAATAGCTTCTCTGCAGAAGTGGCTAATACGGCTAGTTGCCTACAAGACTGGACGACGCATGATTTTATTTTAAAAATAGCTTACTATGGCCGTTCGAATTTTCACTTATTTTATAAACACCCTTTTAATGGTCGCCGAACATTATTAAACAATGTTGCAGGTTTCGAGTTTTCTGTCGACTTCTAATGCAAATTAAAATTGGCTGTGACTTAGTATATATTCCTAAATTTAAAAATTCACTACTCCATAACCCCCATAACAGTTTATTAGCTCGCATTTTTACGCCATATGAACTACATAATAATTCTGAGATTCAATCTTTAGCTGGCAAATTTGCGGCAAAAGAAGCGGTTTTCAAAGCTTTAGATTTTTTAAAGCCGGGCGATTGGCACCAAATTGAAATTATAAATCTAAGCTCTGGCAAACCAATTGTAAAATTACTAGACAGGCGCCATACAAAAATAGTAAGCAGTGATATTAGTATCTCTCACGATGGCGACTATGTAATGGCATCCTGTTGTTTTTTAATCGAAGATTAAACATATGATCTTAAATCAGATTGTTGAAACTAGCAGTAAAAAATTTGCTAATCAAACTGCGCTAACTATGCAAATGGGATTTAGAACAGTTAATTTAACTTATGTCGAAGTTTATGAATTAGCACAAAAAGTTGCTGTACTATTAGCCCAAAATAATGTTAATAAAGGTGACAAAGTTTTAATTTGTGCACCTAATTCACCATACTGGGTCTGTGTTTTTTGGGGATGCCTGTTACGTGGAGCAATTGTTGTACCACTAAACATTCAAAGTACCAGTAAAATTTTGCAAGTTATTGCACAAGAAACTAAAGCCACGATTTTATTTAAATATAATAATTTTAGACTAGATATCCCAGCTAATACTAAAACATTTAATACTGAATTTTTACCCGAATATTTAGCTGATATAAACCTAAAAGATTATCAACCAACTATAATTTCACCTGATGACCTAGTGCAAATCATGTATACATCTGGCACAACAGGTAGCCCAAAAGGTGTTATGCACACACATAATAATATTTATTCTAATTTGCTAGCTGTCGCACAAGCCATCTCGCTCGAACCTGGAAAAGATCGATTATTATCAATTTTGCCCCTAAGTCATATTTATGAACAAACTATGGGCTTATTATTACCATATTCTTATGGGATTCAAGTGATTTATGTACATTCAGCCGTAGCTATTCGCGATTTATTAAAAAAATATAAAATTACACGCATGCTTGCCGTACCAGAATTCCTACAACTATTCATGAGTCGAATAGAGTTAGGCTTCGCGGAAAAAAATCGCTTAAAACTATTCCATAAATTAATTAAAATAGCTGAAAAAATTAATCGAAAATGGTTCTCGCGATTATTATTTTATCCTGTATTGCGCCAATTCGGCGGAAAATTACATACTATTGCTTCTGGTGGCGCAGCTTTAAATCCAGATTTAGCACATAAATGGGAAGCTTTAGGAATTACTATATTACAGGGCTATGGCTTAACCGAAACTTCGCCCGTAGTTACAACTAATACTTATAAAATTCATAAATTAGGTTCCGTCGGTAAATTAATCACGGGTGTGCAAGTTAAATTATCTGATAAAAAAGAAATTTTAGTCAAAGGTCCCAATGTTTTTCAGGGTTATTATCTCCTGCCAGAAAAAACTGCCGAAGTTATCTCGCCCGATGGCTGGTTTAATACTGAAGATTTAGGCGAATTTGATGCTGATGGTTTTTTGTATATCAAAGGCCGCGAAAAATATTTAATTAAAGGGCCAGGTGGTCAAAACGTTTATCCCGAAGATATTGAATTTGAGTTAAATAAAATTACTGGAGTAATCGACAGTTGTGTATTAGGTATTGATCAAGAAAAAGGAAACACTGAAATTCACGCTGCTTTATTGCTAGATCCAGCTAAAAAATTGAACCCAGCAGAGATTGTTGATCAAGCTAATAGTCACCTTGCTTCTTATCAACAAATTAATGCTTGGACTGTTTGGCATGATATCGATTTTCCACGTACACCCACACGCAAAATTAAAAAATTAGAAGTTCAGGCCCACCTAAAAGATCAAGATAATCTGACAGATTTACCATTAGTTAATAGCCAAAATCAAAAATTAATTAATATAATTTCGCATATTACTGGCACACCAGTCCAAAAAATCACCCCTGAGACTATTTTAGTACGCGACCTAAAAATTGACTCTTTATTGCGCGTAGAGTTGGTATCAGAAATCGAATTTGAATTCCGCACAACCCTTTCAGAGAGTGATATTAATAATCAAACCACAATTGGTGATCTGGAAAAATTATTATTAACTTCGCGACCACAAGTTAAAAAGCCTACACTCAGCCACTGGCCAATTTCTTGGT
>CANKVQ010000030.1 GCA_947486885.1 bacterium | reverse complement strand
TTTTTTAATAACTCTAGAGCCATAGTAGTTTGATTACTGTCAACTAAAGTCAGTGCATAAGCCACTGTATATAACGCATACACTGGTGAGCTACTAGAAAGCTGATCTAATGCTTGCTTAATTAGCGCTTGCGCTTCAGGTAATTTATTTTGATTTTTTAGCGCCTGTGCTTGATACATTAAGAAATAAGCTGTGTAACCAGTTTGACCAGCTTGTAAAATACCAGCTTTGGCTGCGGCTTCGAGCTCTATCCACTGGTCTACTTTACTATTTTTACTATCGCTATTTAAAGCTTTTTTATATAACTCAGCACATTCTTGAATTAATTCAAATGCTGCTTGGCGCTTATGATTAAGATAATATTTATAGCTAATCGTCCCAACTACTAAAACTATGCTAGTCAATAAGCCAGCTAAAATTAATTTACGCTGCTTAGAATTAATTAAAAATTTACCAGTAATTTGACTCTTAAGATGGGCTAACAAGCCTTTAAGTTGACGTCGTGATAATAAGAAATCCATGATTATTACTCACCTAATTTTGCAAATCCCCAGTCTTGGTTAAAACTGGGGATCAGTAACTAATTTAAACTACTCTTTTGGCTCACTAGAGTCGGCTTCAGTGACTGGCGCATCTTTAGCAGCGGCAGCTCGCATTTCTGCCCGCTTAATTGAGCGTTCGTTTTTGGTCACCAATACTTTATGACCTTTATAGAAACCACAAGCGCTACAAACTTGATGCGACATAATCGGTTCAGTACAATTTTGACATTTGCCAAATGTCTGGGGTTTAATCCCTTTATTAGCAGACCGACTATCACGACGGGCTTTAGAGACTTTACGTTTAGGAACTGCCATGAAAAATCTTCTCCAAAATCATCGTTCAAACCTGTATTTATTTTTAAGATAAATTAGTAGTACGACAATTTTCAGTATGCATATGTTAAACTGACACTAATTAGATATTTAGAATATATAAAATATACGGTAAAAACGCAAAAATTAGTAGCTTAAACTCTGCCATAGACCCGCAAAATTCTGCGCTACCTGCCCATTTAGCTGCAAATCGAATAATTTACCCTGTAAACTATCGAGATCTAGTCCACTAAATTGGTCTAAAAGATCGTCGATCGTAGCAGGCTTACGACAGGCTAAAATTATTTGCGAATTAATATCTAAGCTTTTAGTTTCTTGAGCTGACGCTAAAATATTTAAATTTCGGGAATTGGTTATATCTGAAATTATATTTGGAGCTGTATTTGGGGCTATATTTATGGAAATATTATTTTTTAAATTATTAATTACTGAGCTACTAGGCTCGAATTCGCTTAAAACATCTTGCACGCTATGAATTAACTTAGCCCCTTCTGAGACTAGCGCATGACATCCGGCACTCAGTTCATCGCCATATAAGCCAGGCACTACAAATAATTCCCGCCCCTGACTCAATGCACAATCAGCCGTAATTCTAGCGCCACTCTTAATCGCAGCTTGGACTACTATTGTGCCCAAACTTAAGCCAGAGATAATATTATTTCGAGCCGGAAAATTACCGACCATCGCCGGTGAGTTTAAACTAAATGGGCTTAAAATAGTCCCCTGATTAGCAATAATCTCTTGAAACAATAATTTATTCGAAGCTGGATAAGCTTGTAATAAACCTGAGCCCAACACCGCTACTGTGCGGCCCTGATTTTGCAAAGTTATACGATGCGCCATCGTATCTGCACCAATGGCACCGCCACTCACGATCACCCAATTTTGCGCAATTAAACTAGGTACCAGCTTGGTCAGCACTTGCCAAGCATAGTTATTAGCTTGGCGTGAACCAACTATAGCCAAAGATTTAGTTACTAAATTATTGTAATCACCCCACCAGTATAAAACTACAGGTGCATTGGGTAACTGTTTTAATAATCTTGGATATTTTGGATCGATAATAGTCAGCCAGTTAATTACTAATTTATTTGTGATTTGCGAGTTTTCGATTAACTCTAATTCACGTAATAACTTAGTCTGATCTCGTAAGCCAGCTGCTAGCCTCTCAGCTGTTTTTATAGAACAGCTCAATTGCTTTAGCCAGTCGTGAGAATTATAACTAGATAGTTCTAAAATTTTAATTTTTAAAATCTCAGAACTATCTTGAAAATTAAAAAAATTCGAGCTTGAGTCTGGCAAATTTTTATCGAAACCAAAACAATTTTTTAAAATTAAATTAATCGCAACTGGCCCAATATTTTCGATTAACGAAAGATGCAAAATAAATTTATTTAACACAAGTCACCAAAAATTAGTTACTCAATATTTTCAGGCTCACCCAAAATTTCTGAATTAGCTACTGGCGCTAAATTTATGTGATTACTATTACCAGTACTAGTCCCAGAATTATTACTAGAGTTTTCTGCAGGGCTACTAGAATTACTACTATCACTAGACTCAGCTTCTTCAAAACTAACAACTGACGATAACACCTGATCCGCATCTAATCTAATCAAACGTACACCAGAAGCTTGACGCCCCATAGTTCTAATTTCAGTCGGTGATAATCGAATAATTTTACCAGCACGATCGATTAATAATATCGAAGAATTATTACCAACTACAGTTACGCCAATTACATGCCCATTACGTTTAGTTGGCGGAATTGTGCGCACCCCTAGACCACCACGATGGGCTACTCTAAAGTCGTTAATCCTAACGCGTTTGCCATAACCATTTTCAGTGGCAAATAAAAGATCACGATCATCAGAAATAATCTCAGTGCCAATCACAAAATCACCAGCACGCATTCTAATGCCAATTACGCCGGCTGCTTGACGACCCATTTGACGTACTTCAGTTTCTTCAAAACGAATACCCTGACCTTTAGCTGTTGCCATCACGATCGTGTCTTTACCACTAGCTAAACCTGCAAATACTAGCTCATCACCTTCGTTAAGTGTGATAGCCCGAATCCCAGTCGCACGAATTTTCGCAAAACTTTCTGCATCAGTTTTTTTAATGATACCCAATTTGGTAGTCATCACGACAGATTGTTGCCCCAGGTCACGTGCACACAGCAACCTAACTACCTGTTCGTTTTCAGCTAGTGATAGTAAATTAACCACTGCCCGACCACGCGCAATTCTAGAAGCCTCTGGCACTTCAAAAACTTTAATGCTGTAAACGCGACCCAAATTAGTAAAGAATAATAGCTCGTCATGGTTACGCGCTACAAAAATATCTTGAACAATATCATCACGGTCATCGAGTGACGCCATGCCCATTTTGCCCTTACCGCCACGATGTTGCACGCCATAAGTATTTAAGAGCACACGTTTGACATAGCCACGACGCGTAAGTGTCACAACTACTTCTTCGTCTGGAATAAGATCAGCTTCAGTCAACGCATCAATCGCACCAACTATTTTAGTACGTCTGAGATCGCCATATTCCGCTTTAATCTCTTCTAATTCGCGTAAAATTTCAGATTTTAAAATTTCACGATCAGCCAAAATTGCACGCAAGTGAGTAATTAAATTTTGTAACTCGATTAACTCCAGATGAATTTTTTCTTGCTCTAAGCCAGTTAATCTTTGTAGGCGCATTTCTAAAATCGCTTTGCCCTGCTCAGCTGAAATACTATAATTTTGAGTAAGCGCCAAAATTGCTTCTTCAGCCGTTTTAGACTGTTTAATTAGAGCAATAAACTGATCAATATTTTGCAAAGCAATAATAAAGCCCTGTAAAATATGTTCCCGCTGTTGCGCTTTTTTTAGATCATAGCGAGTTCTACGATAGATTACTTCTTCGCGATGCAATAAAAACTCTTGAATTAGCTCACGTAAACCAAACACCATTGGTTTATTATCTAGTAAAGCTAACATGAGAATCGAAACTGAATTTTGCAACGGCGTAAATTTATATAATTGATTTAAGATTACTTCTGGGTTTTCACCACGCCGAATATCGATTACTAATCTGTTGCCCTTTTTATTGGACTCGTCACGAATATTAGTAATCCCGTCAATAATTTTATTTTTAACTAAATCTGCAATTTTAATGGCTAATTCAGCTTTATTCACTTGATATGGCAACTCTGTAATTACTAGAGCTTGGCCGCCCTTAGCAGTTTCTTCAGTTTCAACTATGCCACGTAAAATTAAATTACCTCGCCCAGTTTTATAGGCCCGAATAATCCCAGCACGTCCGCAAATAATTCCGCCCGTCGGAAAATCAGGTCCTGGAATTAAATTAAATAATTCTTCGTCAGTAATAGTTTCATTTTTAAGTAGTGCTACACAAGCAGTAATTACTTCACTTAAATTATGTGGTGGAATCGAAGTCGCCATTCCCACGGCAATTCCGGCCGTGCCGTTAATTAATAGATTGGGTAATTTGCTGGGTAAAACTGTCGGCTCAACGGTTGATTCGTCAAAGTTTGGCACAAACTTAACAGTCTCTTTATCTAAATCTGCTAAAATCTCTTGCGCAATTTTATCCATGCGTACTTCAGTATAACGCATCGCCGCCGCATTATCGCCATCAACGGAACCCCAGTTACCTTGGCCATCTAATAACGGATAACGTTTAGAAAAATCTTGGACCATGCCCACCATAGTATTATAAACTGCTTGATCGCCATGCGGATGGTACTTACCAAGCACGTCACCCACTACGCGTACAGATTTATGATACGGCTTATTATAATGAAAACCATTTTGATGCATGCTATATAAAACGCGTCTGTGAACCGGCTTTAAACCATCGCGAATATCGGGAATCGCACGACTGACGATTACTGACATGGCATAATCTAAAAACGAAGCTTTTAACTCTGCTTCTAAAAGTACCGGTGTAACTTGCCCATTTACACCGAGCTTGTGATTATTTGTGTCTGCCATGTTTACGTCCTATCGTAACTATCCCATTTTTTAGAAAAATTTACTGCTGAGAATGCATTTTATTATTATACCTGGAAACGCTGGACTAGACAAATTAAAACCAGTGTTTCATGTCCAATTTTTCAGATGACAATTATATTTTTAAACTGCCCATTGATAACCGCATTTTTTCGGCTTCAAGCGCTGCTATTATTCTAACTAATTCACTGTTTTTAGCCATGTGCGCGCTACATGCCCTAGCTAACTCTGAATTAGTTTCCTTAAGTTGCACATTTGCTTTTAATAATTTGGCATTCTCAGCTGATAATTCAGCATTAATCACGCTCTCTGCACATTCACTACCGATTTTCGACAATCCTCTAAAATCAAAACCGGCAAAACGTGCTGGCAAACTCGTACTAGAAGTAGCTACGGGCATATCACCTGATACAAATCCACTAGCTTTATCGCTAAGTTCAAGATCTTTCTCGCCTCTAATGGTACTTGTGCGCTCACGTGCAAAGGGTCGAAAAGCTTTTGGAGCTGAGACAGCTCCAGGCGCCAATTTTTCCTTATCACAAGCTTTAATATTTAAAATAAAAGTACTAATAACTAATACTCCAAATAATTTACTTTTAAATTTATTTGGAGTATTAGTTATTTTAGACTTAGTTAAAAACTGGTTGTGCATAAAATTTTCCGTTGTTTGCAATATTAAACTAAAATTAACTTTATATAACTTAAACTAGTTTAACAGAGCTATGGCACAGCACAATTAAATTTTAATCTTGAGAGACTGGCGACATTTGCCCAATTCTAAAAACTGCCTCGGATGCATCCGGCGTAAAGCGCGACCTAGGTGAAACTGATGGCGATCGGCGGGCAACTTCTGATCGTCCAACTCGATGCGAGGCTGCAGTTGAGACACGACTCACAAATTTGGTCGATAAACCTGCGACTAAAAACGGTGACGCTCCTAAGTCAGCACTAGCTACCCAATCCGCGGTCGTAACGCGATGTTTAAATTCCGCATAGCTTCGGGGCTGTAAAACTAATTGCGATCCAGAGCGCGCCAAACTACTCTGGGGCATTATTCTAGATTCGGCACTAGGTGACAACATTTCAGCTGCTTCAACTCTTTCTAGTCGAGCCAACTCTGCTAGCGCCTCAGTGCGCATATCACCCACCGATCTAAATCTGCCAATCACCCCACTAGCCCAACGTGCTCGTTCAGCTTCACGAATCATATCAGTATCTATTGATCTTGAAACAGTTGCTTTGGCATCAGTGCTGGCTACGCCACTATCAACTAAATCAACCAGCCTAGATTTAACGATATCTAGCGTTTCGCAACTTTTTACAACATCTAATAACCAATTTAATTTATTGGCAGAAATTTTATTTTGTGATTGTGATAATAAGCGACCACTGCTTGGTGACATAGCCACGGTAACTAATGTCACACGACGGGCATGCAAGCGTTCTAATACTGGATCTACGAGTCGACTACTCCGACTCGTTTCGACCATTGGTTCTTCACGCGAAGAAATCACCATAGCTCTTATGACACTAATATTAAATAAGCTCAATAATAAATTACAGCTTATAATAAACCAGAATAACCAAAAGCTATTTTGTACTCTCACCCGCACTTCTCCCGAAAATCGCTACGCTCATCGTCACCAATTTT
>CANKVQ010000029.1 GCA_947486885.1 bacterium | reverse complement strand
TTCAGAATTATTTGCGGTTAAAGATTTTTATATTACAAATACTAAATCTGAGTCTAGTAATAATTTAAATTTTTTAATTTTTCCTGAGGGTATTACCCAGCCAGTAATAATTAACTTTGCGGGCGATGAACCGCTTAGCCTGGTATTAAATCCGTTTTCAGCGCAATTTAAAGAGTATGATTCCTATCAAACGCCTGCCACATAATCTTCAATTATCGCACACCCCTACAGTATGCACCCCTGTAACACATAATTCTGGGTTTTCATTTATGGAAATAATGATTGCGCTCACTATGATTGGATTAGTTTTAATGTCGTTATTTGGATTGCAAAATACTATTTTTAGACAAGTTAGTCAGGCGCATCATTTAACACAAAGAACATTAGTATTACAGAATCTATTTATCGATCATAATTTTCTAAATAATTTATTTACGAGCTCTGGTGCGATCGAAAAACGTTTAGAGCAGCCAGCATTGGATTTAAAAGCTATTTTTACTACAGTTAATGCTAATTCAGAGTTAAAAAATTTTCCTAATATACGTTTAATTAAACTGGAAGCAGATAATGAACAATTAGTTATGGCAGTGCATGTGCCACAATTAGCTGAAGATGAAAAAGATACTGATAATGAAAAAATTAAGGTCGAGCATGCACCAGATGCTAAAAATACTAGTACACCTAAGACTGGGCAGGAGCATTAGTGGTAAAAAACTCTAGTGGTTTCACTTTAATAGAACTGGTTTTTGGGTTATTAATTTCAGCACTTTTAGTGACTATGCTATATGCTTGCTTATATCAATTACAGCGTGCTGCGCATATTGCAGATGATTTATTGTCGCTCGATATGCGAGTGCTGATACTTAAAAATCAGTTGAGTCGCGATTTAGCCGGAGCATTTATGCCTAAATCTACAGCGAAAAATCAAAAATATTTTTTGGGAGAAAGTAATGACGGTAATTTACAATTGTTAACTTTTATTAGTATGAATCCATTGCGGACTGCGATTGAAACTAACCCAAAAATAGTGCGAGTGAGATATCAAGTGAGTAATGTGTTAGCGCAACCTGACACATTTAAGATTCAACGCACAGAGTCAGAGATCTTAACATATAGTGCCTTAAAAAATGCGCGCGCATATACGGTGATTGATGATGTTAAAGCGCTTAAAGTTGTTTATTTCATGCCGGAAGAAAAACCTATTAAGAAAGTGCATTCAGATAAGGCCGAAAAAACTGGTAAATCTGGCAAAACTATTGTTGATAAATCAGAATTACTTAAGGTTAATTTTACTGCTAAACAAGCCGGTGAATTTAAAAACCTGCCAGCTTATATTAAATTTAGTTTAGAATTATGGGATAACAAAGAACATATTGGTTCAACTAGTTATGAATTAGATTTGCCAATTTATACTTATCAAAAAATTATTCAAGCTAAAGAAAAAAATGAGATCGAGAAAGATAACTCAGAAAAAAACTCAGAAAAAAACTCTGATGAATCTAAAAATAATTCTGAAACAGAAAAGATAGTGTGAATTAAAAAAATAAAATATTAGGTTGCATGTGCATAATAAATCTCAAAATTCTGGTTTTATTTTATTATTAACAGTTTTATTGTTAGCACTAATGACTGTGATTGTAACTAAGATTTATTATCGCAGTTCCGGTGCGATACCATTTATACATACCAGCTTAAAACGTGACCAAGCTCATTTGTTAGCTTTTAGTGGTGTGCAGTTAGCAATGAGTATTTTAGCTAATAAAAGTTATGAACAAGAAGAATATTTAAATCAAGTTTTTCCGGTGCTTAATAATTGGCATAAAATTCAATTTAAAAGCGACATTGATGGCATTGATGGCGAAATCAATTTTTGTATTACTTGCGAGCAAGGTAAATTTAATTTAAATCAACTTTATGATTTTGAAAAACATGTTTTTCCAGAAAAGCAGCGTAAAGCTTTGCTAGAAGTATTGGCTAAAACTAATTTATTGAAGCCAGATTTTATAGTTGACTTAGAACAGTTTTTAAAAATTAAATCTGGGCCATTAAATGATGTTTCTGAACTTTTAAATGAGCCTAAGATAGCTGAACGATTTAAAAATCAGATTTATTATGCACCTAGCAAAGAAAATCAAGCCAAAATATTTTTAACTGATTTATTTACGGTAATTGATCCACATGCTAAATCTAATCCACTGTTGTTATCAAATAGTTTGTTAAATTTAATGGGGTTAAATAGTCATCAGGATAGTGCTGCGCGTAAACAAGCAGTTCAAGCAGTGTTTAAAAAATTGCATAATTTACAAGAAAAACCTAAAGCTGGAGCAACAGCTAAGGCGCCTGAAATTGAAGAAATTATTAGCGAATTATACGGCGTTTCTAAAATTTCTAAGCTTTCGCCAGAGATGCTATCACTCTTTATAGCAGATGTTTTACCGCCAATGACATTTTCTGTGCTAGTTTACAGCACAGTTAACTTAATTACCTGTAAGATTTTTGCTATAATACAAAGCGATAATACCAACGGCGGCACTTCTTTTAATGTGGTAAGGCTGTACTGGATTTAGTTACTTAGGAAATAGCAACTTGCAAATAAGTACAGAAGCTAGGGTCGGAATTTTTGTTCTGATCGCTTTGGGAATTTTTGGTGGTACAGCATTTTATTTAGGAGTTTTTCGTTTTGATGTTAAACGTTACAATTCTTACTATGTACACTTTCGCGATGCTTCAGGTTTAGATGATAAAGCCAATGTCAAAATTGCTGGTGTAAAAGTTGGCTGGGTGGACGATATCACACTTGAAGAGCATGGCGGACAAGTCAAAGTTAAATTAATGATTCGCAATAAATATAATATACATGCTGATGCTAAAGTAGAAATTAGGCAAGAAAGTTTACTAGGCAGTAAATTTATTGAAATTGCGCCAGGTTCGCCAGATGCGTTAATCATGAATTCTAATAGTACATTACTTGGTGGGCGCCGTAATAGCACTGCAGCATCGATTGAGAGTTTAATTGCTAGAATTGAGAGTATTGCTAAAAATGTTGAAGATGTTTCACTAGCATTAAAATCAGTTGTGGGGACCGAACGGGAACAAAATCTACAAGCGATTATGCAAAACTTAGATACAGCAGCAAATAATATAGCTAGCTTTACTGGGATATTAGTTAATAATGGCGAAAATATAGATCACATGATTTTTAATGTGAATCAATTTGCAGCGGAATTAGCGCCATTAGGTCGTGATATTCGCAATTTATCAGAAAAATTAGATACGCAAATTTTTCCAGCAGTTCAAGATAGCTTAGATAAAATTTCCCACGTATTAGACCAGGATTTTGGTAAAATTACTGGTGAGTTAGGTGATACGATTCAGGCTGTAAAATCAGTAGCTGAGAAAATTGATCATGGTGATGGTTTATTAGGTAAAATGATTAATGAGTCCGAAGTTTATGACGATATGAAAACTGTAGCGCATGGTTTGCGCAGCTACGCTGCTCTAATTGATAATATGGGTGTTGTAGTTGATACGCATTTTGAATCTATGTATCGTAAAGCTGAAGATTATAATCATCCGGATTCTAAGGGCTATTTTAATTTTAGATTACATACATCAGAAGATTGGTATTACTTAGTCCAGTTAGTTGGCTCTGAAAAAGGTGCCGTGACGGAACGTTTAGAAACTAAGCACAAATATTTTAACTCTGATAGTGAACAATTAACAGATGCGCAGATCATGGCGGCTGATTTGGTACCAGCCACAGTAGAGTCACTAACCTTAAAACGCAATATATTGCGCTATGGTTTACAATTTGGCAAAGTATTTCACAATTGGTCTTTTAGATTTGGGGTCTTTGAAAATACGTTTGGTTTAGCAACAGATTATTATGTACCATTCTATGACGAACGTTTGCGCTGGGTTTCGACGTTAGAAGCGTTTGATTTTCGTGGCCAAGATCGCTTAGATGATCGACGGCCACATTTAAAATGGTTGAATAGACTATTTATATTAGATTCAATTTATCTATCATTTGGGGTAGATGATTTTGCTTCTAAAGAGAATAAGAATCTATTTATTGGTATGGGTATTAGATTTACGGACGATAGTCTCAAATATATGTTTGATCGGTTAGGTTTAAACGGGATGGCAAATTAATGAAAAAATTATTCCAAAAATATTTTTTTATTAATTTAAATAATTTAAATAAATCTAGCGCTAGTATTAAATTTTTAATGTATTTAACTATCAGCTTGTTTTTTAATACTCCGGTTCTGACCATATCCAAAAAACGAGCACTTAATTCACCAACTATTCCTATAGTTAAGCAATATGTGCAGCGCTTTATGCGTAAATATAAAATTCCAGGCATGGCGGTAGCGCTTTATGTGCATAATACGCCATATATTTTTCATTTTGGTTATGCTAATCGCGAAAATAAAATTCCAGTTACACGAGCTACTTTATTTGAAATTGGATCAATTTCCAAAGTTTTTACCTGTATTTTAATTGCGCAAGAGATTCTAGCCAATCGTATGCAATTGCATGATGCTATTAGTGATCATATCTATTTTTTAAAAAATAATCAGCGTTTAAATACTATGACTATCGAACAACTTTGCACGCATACCGCTGCGTTACCCTATGACGTTCCTGTAGATATTTCTTCTAAAGAAAGTTTATTACGACATATGATTAAATGGCGACCAGCAACTAAACAGGCGATATATCGTTATTCTAATCATGGCATAGAATTATTACGTTTGGCCCTAGAAGAATCGACGCGTAAAACTATTAATATGTTATTTACAGAGCGTATTTTAGTGCCATTAAATATGAGCGCTATTGGTGTAGTTGTCCCAGAAAATTATAAAATTTATTATGCTAAGTGTTATGATAAATCTGGTAAATTAACTACTTACTGGGATCGAGAGCGCCCATTATTATTAGGCTCGGGTGGCTTACGGGCTACTTCTATCGATATGTTAAATTTTATGCAAGCTACCATAGGGCTAGCTAATACGCCACATGATCTAGATCAAGCTATTAAACTAACTCAGACGCCACATGTTAAAATTGGCAATTTAAAACACGGGTTAGGCTGGACAATGGATAATTTATCAACCAATCAAATTGGTGGATTAACTGGTCGTTTAGCTGAGAAAATTCATACAGATCAACGCTTCTTTAGTGGTAATTATCTCTTCGACAAAACTGGTACAACTAATGGCTTTCAAGCTTACATTGGCGTAGTTCCTAATCAGAAAATTGGCATCGTATTAATGGCTAATAAACGTTTGCCTAATGGTTGGAAAATTATAAAAAAATTCGGTAAAGAATTGTTACGTAAAACTAGTAAATAGTTAAAATAATTAAGCAGTAATTTTGCTATTCTGCCAGCTATTAAATAAACTTTTTAAATAATTTAGGCGACTAATTTTTATTTCTATAGTTTTAATTTTGGATTCATGATTTGGATAAAATCTGGTCAAATGCCAAAATTTAATTTGTTGATAAAATCTTAAATAACTATTTGCAACTGTTAATTCACGTTCAATTTCAGATTTAAAGAAAGTTTCATAGTGACTTTTAATTAACTGATCTAAATCTTGGACTAATTTAATATTATCAGTTGCTAGTAATTCATCTAAGTTACAATCTGCTTTCCAATGGCTCAAACTATCAGTTTGTTCTAATTGTTGTTCTAACTGGTTTAATTTATAAAGTGAATAAATATAAAGCGTGCCGGCGATACAAATACTAGTTGCTAATTTATGATTTTTAATAAAATTCCAAGATAGTAGTCCAGTATTATATAATTTGTCCCAATTGCTAGCTTGAGTTTGCAATTGATCTTGAATTTGTTTTTGTTTAACACTATTAGTGATTTCAGCAACTTGCTTAGCAGCTTGTTCAACGTTATTGCTGCTTATATTAAACATAAAAATTTGTGCACCTGGGGGAAAACTAACAGGTGGATTCATAATTGGCGCAACAAAAGTGGGATTTATGGGATTAACCGTAAATATATTAAATTTGGTGCTAAAACAAATAATAATAATTATTAAATTAATTTTTTTAATTTCAAATTTTTTTGAATTTACAGTCATGTTCATAGTTTTGTTCTCCAGTAATTTACTATAGTTTAATTAATAAAAAACTTAATTAATAAAAATTGGAAATTTACAAAAATAACTTGGAAACTAATCTGTAATGTGTTAAATATAACAAGCTAAATTTATACAGCTAGATTTATGAGATAATTGAGTTTTCAATGCAGCGCCTATTTTATATAATTAATCGCTTAGGCTTAATATTAATTACTGTTATATTAACATCAGATTTAGCTGCGTATAATAATACCAAAATCCCCTATAATCTCGTTATTAAAGATTCAGATGTTGGATTTTCTAATCTCACTGTCAACAAAACTAGTACACCTGGACATAGAGTGCCCAGCACAGTGTTTGCTAATACGAGCTTTAATAACAACTCGAACTTACATGCAATTTTAAATAACATTAACTTTAGCAGTTCGGCACTGGTTCCAGATTTAGCTACAGGTACGGTGTCAGAGTTCAAAAACTATTGCAGCACTGCTGAACTTACGGAATCCCAGATTTTAGATTGGCATGCAGCTTATATGAGCGACAGCTTTATTGCTATTGCTAAACAACTACCGGGCTATCGACAAAAATTAACTGCTCTAAAATTTGAATACGGCGCACAAAATAAAATCACAGAATT
>CANKVQ010000028.1 GCA_947486885.1 bacterium | reverse complement strand
TTCTGGCTCACTAGTTAAGAGAGCTCGTCAGCAGCCAGGCCTGTGTTCTATTTCAACTATCGTGTCGCTAGATCGTTTAACTGAGGCAGAAATTGCGATTAAAAATACTATTGATACAGCGGTATTGCAAATTTCTGATAACGAGTATCAAATGGCACAAGATAGTTTAGCTAATTCACTTTGCAGTTTATTCGAAACTAATCGGCAGATGTGTAGTGCTTTTTTGTTTTTGCGTGAATATAATTTTAAGCCTGATTATTTTGATCAGCGTACAGCTAACTTAGCTAAAATTAGCAAAACTGAGATTCAACAGGCGGTCCCTAAAGTTTTGAATAGTAATAAATTAATTACCATTAAAGTTGGACGAGTTTAATTATTAAACCCCTGAAATAAAAATCTCAGGGGTTTATGGGTGATGTTTATCAATTTATAGTTATTTTGTCGTCGATAACTTGCACAGCCAATTTTTGGTGTTCTGGATTTTTCAAAATTGCTTGCGATAATGGCACAATAATATATTGCTGAATGGCCCGTTTTAAAGGTCTAGCGCCAAATTCTTGCGAAAAACCTAGTTCTGCAATCTTAGTAATTACTGCTGGGTTAATATCGAGCTCGATGCCCTGGGCTAATAAACGGGCTTTAAGTTCGATTAGTTGTAGCTTGGCGATCTTTTGGACATCAGATTCTGACAATTGTTTAAAATATACAATCGCATCAATGCGATTTAAAAACTCAGGTTTAAAAGTTTTATATAGCAAATTATTAATTTGCGACTCGATTTGGGAGTCTAAATTTTTAGCTTCTAAAATCAGTTGTGCGCCAATATTAGAGGTCATAATAATAATACAGTTTTTAAAAGATACTTGACGACCTTGACCATCAGTTAAGTGCCCTTCATCTAGAATCTGCAAGAAAATATTAAAGACATCGGGATGCGCTTTTTCTATCTCATCGAATAAAATTACACTATATGGATGTTTACGAACTTGCTCAGTTAGTTGTCCACCCTCTTCGTAACCAACATAACCTGGTGGTGCACCAATTAAGCGTGCAACAGCATGTTTTTCTAGATATTCAGACATATCGATTCTAATTAATCTATGTGGGTCGTTAAACAAAAAATCTGCTAAAGTTTTAACCACTTCGGTTTTTCCAACCCCAGTAGGTCCCAAGAACAAAAAAGATCCAATTGGTCGATTAGGGTCGGTTAAACCAGCACGATGAGTCTGGATCGCTTGAGAAATTTTATCTATGGCTTCATCTTGACCAATTACATGTTGTTTCATGAGTTTGGCCATATTTAGCAATTTTTCAGTTTCACTTTGTTGTAATTTATCAACTGGGATATGGGTCCAGCGTGCTAACACTTGGGCAACATCATTTTCATCAACAATTTGCTTAACCATTTTGCTATCAAGTGCTTTTAATTTATCTTGCTCAGCCTGAAATTCCTGTTCTAATTTTACCAATTTGCCATACTTGATTTCAGAAGCTTTCGCGAAATTTCCATCTCGTTCAGCTAATTGGTAAGTATAGTTAGCTTGATCAATTTGGGCTTTAATTTGGCGCATTTTTTCTACTGGCGCGCGTTCAGCTTGCCATTTGCTATATAAGCTTTGATGTTGTTTTTTTAAATCTGTTAACTCTTGTTCTAAAATATCTAAGCGAGTACGCGCCTGGGGGTCATCTTTCTCTTTAGATAGTGCTACTTTTTCGATTTCTAATTGCTTGATTCTTCGCTCTAAGCGATCAATCTCTTCTGGTTTAGAATCGATGGCCATCTTAACCATAGCGGCGGCTTCATCTACCAAATCAATCGCTTTATCAGGTAAGAATCTATCTGAAATATGTTTAGCTGATAAATTGACAGCTTTGACCAGCGCCTCATCTTTGATTCTAATACCATGGTGTAACTCATAACGTTCTTTTAGGCCGCGCATAATTGAAATTGCATCTTCTATAGTCGGTTCTTCGACCAGTACTTTTTGAAATCTACGTTCTAAAGCGGCATCTTTTTCAATATATTTTTTGTATTCTTTAATAGTTGTAGCACCTATACAATGTAAGACACCGCGTGCTAGAGCGGGCTTTAATAAATTAGAGGCATCCATGCCACCACCACTGGCGCCAGTACCGACTAGCATGTGTAGCTCATCGATAAATAAAATAATTGGCACCTGTGAAGTTTCGATTTCTTTTAAAATCTCTTTTAATCGTTCTTCAAATTCGCCTTGATATTTGGTGCCAGCAATTAATTGGCCTAAATCTAAACTTAAAATTTGGCTGTTTTGTAAGGTCTCTGGAATATCATTATTAATAATTCGTTGCGCAATACCCTCTACAATGGCGGTTTTGCCAACTCCAGGTTCACCAATTAATACTGGGTTATTTTTAGACCGTCTGGACAAAATTTGAATCACGCGTCTGATTTCTTCATCACGACCAATTACGGGGTCTAATTTGCCATCAAGTGCTAATTTAGTGAGATTTTGGGTATATTTTTCGAGTAATTTAGGTTGGCTGTCTGGATTATTAGTATTCACGGTTTTGCTCAATCTTTCTTTTTAAGGTTTACTGATCGCCGGAAAAATTTTATATATGTTTAATTATAGACATTTTTTTGGGTGAGTGAGAATAGTTTTAATGATTGGTCATTAAGTGAAGCATGAAATTAAGTTGTTTGGCTGCTTACATGTGATAACGTTTTTAACGGCACTGATATTATTGGTAATTATTGTTTATGTTTATCTAAATTTAAACCTGGCTCTAACAAGTGTGAAATTACGACACACTGAGTTGATCACACAGTCGAATATATATAATAAATTGCAGCAAGATAAAATAAATTTAGAGTTAATAATTGGCGGTATGCAGCAGGATTTGCAACAATTTTCTGCACAACAAACAACTAATAGTCAAGTTGACAAAAAACTCACCGAAGTTCTGTATTTATCGCAAATAGTTGAGTTGGCGCAACAGGTTGGATTGGCAATTATTAATTGCGATCCTGCGGCCAAACTTTTAAATATGACGGGTGATTTTCAACAAATAATTGATTGGTTAGAAGAATTGCAAATACTGGAATCAAAGTATTTTTGTAAGCAATTACTAATTAATAAAATGCCAAGGTCGTTGCATATAGATTATATGTATGATATGCATACTCTAGCAGGGTCAGTATGATAAGACTTATGACTATCAGTTGCCTAATTTATTTTTATAATAGCAATTGTTTAGCTTCGCGCGATCCGTTCGCTATGAATATGAATAAACGGGCAGCGCCAAAGGCAAAAATTAAATTGATAGGTGTAGTGTTATCGCAAACTGAAAATTGTTGTAATGTAGCAGTATTACGAGTTGCTGATCAAAAACTGGTAACACAAGTTGGAGATTTGGTTTTAAATTGGCGTGTGTCGCAGATTACTACTGATAAAGTTGTGTTAACAAATTTAAATAATTCATCGGTATTCAAGGAGCTGTTAGTAGCAGACCTATTGGTATAAAATTGTATAAAGGGAGAAGCGGTGTTGCTTAGACGAAACTTTTTGTGGTTGGTGGCCTTACTGGCTATAAATCAGTCCCAAGTATTGTTGGTTGCAGCAACGCAACCTAGTGAATTATTATCAGTAGATGCTAGCTCAGATACCAAAGCTTTGATTGCGCAGATTCAATCGGATCAAGCACAGCGGGATCAGTTACAAAAATATAACACTGATCGCGTCAATCGATTAGTTAGTGACGATGAAAATAAAAGCCCTAATTCTCAAAATAAAACCTATTCTGATGATTCTGATAATTTAGATGTCGACATATTACAACAGGCAGATCGAAAATTGCGTGACGTATATAAAGATCCGGTATTACAACGAGGAAAAGTATCGCTTAACTCTAGTCCAACTGATATACAAACGATTTTAGATTCAATTGGAAAAAGCGCTGGGATTGATTTTATTATAGATGGCGTTAAAGGTCAAACTGGTCGCATAACTTTAAATAATTGTACGCCTGGCAATGCTTTAGAATTCGTGTGTGCCCAAAGTAATCCTAAATTGGCAATTATTAAAGGTGATGATGGCAGCTTTAGGGTCATGCCTCGTGCAGAAGCTGAAAAATATCTCGAGACTATGGCTGGTTTAGATAAAATAGCATTTGAACCAATTAAGGTAACTTTTGCTGATTTTAGTCAAACGTTTATGAAAAATTGTGAAGAAGCTTGGGGTAGAATTGCAAATGAAAAATCGCACACCAAGGGACATATTTATTTCGATGCAGATCGGCGTAAAATCATGGTTCGCGGCAGCTTGCGTGAAGTTTTGGAGTTTAAGCAATTTTTGGGTGGCCTTGATAAACCAATTCAACAAATCAGAATTGATGCTATTTTGGTTTTTGCTACCAAAAACTATAATTTTCAGTGGGGTATTAACTGGTCTGGTGTATATAATCGTCAAAATAGTATAGTTGCTAACAATAAACCATTTGGTTTTTATGGATTAGGCGCTTCATTGGCCGAGACCCCTACTCCGCAACAAGGAAACGATGTAAATAATACAGCCTTGCTGGTTAATCCCAATAATTTTGCAATTAATTTATTTAACTCTGTATTTCTACAGCAATCTCAAGGTCAATCTGGTGAGAGTTATTTTAAATTACCGGTTGTTTTTGGTGGGCCAAATATTAACCAGAGACGTTTAAATTTAGAGATTAATGCAGCAGAAAATCAAAATAAACTTAAAATTGTTTCGCGACCTTCAATTTTAACTAATAACAATCAACAAGCAGTGATTTATATTGGTCAACAGTTGCCAATGCAAACTACTACAGTTGATAACTCTGGTGACACCCCAACAAGATCGACAGTAATTAAATATCAGCCAGTTGGAATTACTTTAAAGGTAACACCAATAGTTTCTAATGATCGTAAAAATATTACATTAAGTATTGAGTTAGAGCAGACTGATGCAACTAGTGGTACTACAGAAGCAAATGCTCAGGGAATTATGCAAAATCCGCCTGTGATTAGTATTATTAGTGTAAAAAATAACGTTAGTCTTAAAAATGGTCAGACAACTGTAATTGGCGGTTTAACTAAGAATACTGATAATAAAACTAATACTCGCATACCAATATTGTATAAAATACCAATCGTTGGGAAATTGTTTACTGCTATGCAAGAACAGACTACAGAATTGGAACAATTTATCTTTATTACGCCAACAATTATTAATAGTTGATTGTATAATTAAAAAATAATCCCTCCAACTTAGAACAAGCTGAAGGGATAGGGGGTGAACAGCGCCGAAGCACCGTTCATTTAGGGACGTTCTAAAATAATATTTACCAACTTCAGGGCCAAATCCTAACAACTGAAATTTTACCTGTCAAGCTTGATATGAAAAGATTTGTCGCGATAATTTTACTATATTTCATCTGTTTAGTCGGATGCGGGCCTAAACGACGCACTAATCTGCGTCGACAGACATTACAAACATCATCAAACTTACGCTTAAAAATAAAGCAAGATCGTACGATCCAAAAGTTTAAATTAGAGTTGTTTGGTGTAGAATGTAAATTTTGCGCGCGCGCGGCGCTAGAATTATTAGAACAGATACCAGGGGTTGTTTTAGCAGAATATATCTGTAGTCCAGATTTATTTGATCAAGAAAATTTGAAAAATATTGAGCAGCTTAAACCTGATGAAATTACTAGCATGTTAGATGTTGCCTATACTCATAATCATGCAAGTAATTATAAAATTAAATATGGTGTAAATAATTTCCCTGGATATGTAAAATTATATTACAAACCCAGGGAAAATTCACAGTTATCTGATGTGCAAATTAAACAAGCGCTTAATTCTGATGGCTTTGATTTAAAATTTACCCAACAGATTTAGTTAATCTTATTCCGAGGCCCGGACCCATTTTCCACCAGCAGTAATTTTTTTGCCGGCAATAATATAAATATCCGGCTTGAGTATCCACCGTTGGCCATTAACAACTTTTTCTGTTGGTGATTTTTTGGAACCCAGACTATCAGTTATCACAGGTGTTGGCGAAGGTGTAACTGTAGCGGCAATAGAAGTAACACTAGCATCGTCTTGACCAAAATCTGCTTCGGAAACTAGCTCTGGCACACTGTCGGCGTCGCTTCTGTCTGTATCATCAGTGACACCTGATGCAGTAACTGATATACGATCTGTTGATGTTGCGCGTGATCTGTCACTAGGACTGCCTATACTCTCAGCATCTGGCGACTTAGCTCTAGACTGCAATGTACCATAAACACGGGCAATTTCAGCCTTCAATTCCGCATTTAATTCACTGGAATACTTTCTATAATGTGCTTTGGCTTGTTCAGGGTCGTGATTATATTCTGCTAGAACTTTTTCATAAAGATATCTGTTGGCTAATTTTAGCAATGTCTCTGGACTTAAATTTTCAGAATTAGTTTTTCTGTGTTTGCGATTTTGAGCATCAAGAACCCACATTACACGTTTTATGATTTGAAGATTTTTGCTAGCTGCCGCATTGCTTTGTCTTTGTACAATGGTAATTATCTTGCTTTGTAAGAATTGAACTATTTTTGGTGTGCAGTGCAGCTCTTGCGCCATATCCAATATATATTGATAACCTGTTTGGGTTAATAGTGTATTTTTGGTATACCATTCAACAGCAGCTAAAATATTACTATCTAATATTTTAGTTAGAAATTCATTAATAGGTTTTTTGGTATAATATCTGTATTCAATTAGATTACGCCATAAAGCACATCGTGCTGAAATTTGATTTCCAGCTATGATTTGAGTTT
>CANKVQ010000027.1 GCA_947486885.1 bacterium | reverse complement strand
TTTAAATCTGCTAAAAGTATTGAAAGTGTCGATTCAGCCATATAATTCTATTTTTTAAGTATTTCAAGATTTTTATAACTAAAATTAAGTATAAATTTAATTATAAACTTGGCTATCAACTTAGCAAAGTGATTTATAATTAGCAATTTAGATGGATATAACTTTGAGCGATTACAAAATTAAAAAGCACGAAAACAATTGACAATTTAACTGCTACAGGTACCATATCTATGCTGTTTTATTCAAAATAGCACTAATTTTCAAGTAGGCCGGGGTAGCTCAGTGGTAGAGCAGATGCCTGAAGAGCATCGTGTCGGTGGTTCAATTCCATCCCTCGGCACCATCATATATATTCAATCGTTTCTTAAAATAAATTTTGCCAAAACTGGCTGATCAATGTTATACCACTTATTGAGAGTATAAATTGGTAGCTGAAACGATCGTAATTTATGAAAGAAACTGTCCAAAATAAACGTAGCTTAGCTTGGTTCAAACTAACTGAATTTGTAGTACGTGGCGAAAAAGAACGCGCCTTAGGAATTTATCGCTTATTAGCCCTATCGATTGACAATAAGGCTTTTGCTCAACAATTAGAGGGCGATTTATTGTTAGCTTTTGATGATCCTGTTGCTGAAGAAAAATATTTAGCAGCTGCACAACTCTACTTAGAAGCGCAACAACCTGCCATTGCCGCTGCGATCTATGAACATTTAATTAATTTAATCACAGCTTTACCAGCAGACCAAAAAACTCATAAAGCAAGCTTATTAGCAGAAATTCTTGCTAAGTTGGCACAAATAGATCAAAATTTAACTAATTAAACTTAAAAAACTAACCACCGCAACATCCCTCGACTACGCCCCAGTCTTCGCCAAGGCTTCGACGGGCTCACATCGGGGAAAGCAGGTTTCGGAGCGAACAGGAAAATATTTAAATTGTTCGGGTAAAAAATCAGTGAAAAGTGTTTTTTAGAAACTATTATTAGAAACTATTACATGTCCAGAAAATTTTTCAAACTTAAATTTATTTTACCAACTACATTAATCTTAGCGATCTGTTATTTCACGCTATCCCATTCACCACATGCATCACAAGCTAGCAAAGCACGCTTAGACTGCTTATTATTTAAACAAAACAACTGTATTGCCCAAGCACTATTTACTCCCCAAGACGATATCGCGCAAACTTTAATTGATTTAATCGAAAACGAGCAAAAATCGATTAAACTGGCAATCTATTTTATCACGCATCATGAAATTGCTGCTGCGTTAGCCAAAGCTAAATTAGTTAATCACATTGATGTTCAGATTGTGACTGACTCTTCCCATTTAGAAAATAGCTCCAATTGCCAAGCCTGGTATTTACAAGAAAACGGGATCGAGTTATTTATTTTTGACCCCACAAGCAATGTAACTTCGGATCACCCTGGGCAGAATAGTTCAGATCAAACTAAGCAGCGCTCACTTATGCACAATAAATTTTTTATTTTTGAGCAAAACTTACATGATCAAACTTTGTTGGTCACTGGCTCTTTCAATTGTACTTACTCAGCTCAAAAGTATAACCAAGAAAATATTGTAATATTAGATAATCCCCAGATTATTAAAAAATACTGCCAACAGTTCAACTGGCTAAAATCACACGCTAAATCGATCGCAGACTATACTCAAGCTAATTTAATTGGCAAAACGCAAACATTTGGCAAATTTACTAGATAAAAATAAAGCGTTATAACACACTCAATAGAGCTATTTCACCTTAATTACTTTACGGCAATATTTATATATGCACCTACCAAGTCCCGCATTTTTCTATCGAACACTATACAAGCACAGCATTATAGTTTTTCAGACTAAAATTTTTATAGAATATATTAGTACAATTGTCGAATAAGGTCAGGAGCAAATAAATGAAAATAACAAAATTATTACTTTGTTTATTTATTATAACCAGAATATATGCAACGCATAGTATACAAATACAGTCTACTATAAGCACAGAAAACGCGAGTCTATATTCTAATATTGCTACCCCTAAGCTATTATTTAAATTACCGACACGTGAACGAGCACATAAAATATTTAAAGTACTAGATTTATATTATGACAAATTATCATACGTACTACCTTACGAATTTGTTCTAAGTTGCGATTTAGATGATCTAACTATGAATAATTCAGAAGTTTTGGCTAAACTAAAAAATTATCCAAATTTAACGATCCATTTTGGGCCTAGGGTCAGTAAAATTGAAGCTGTCAATCGTGACATAGAACAACATTTAGACTTTGATATCTTGATAGTGCTCAGTGATGATATGACGCCTATTGTAAAAAATTATGATCTTGAAATAGCTAATTTATTGCTAAAATCTTTTCCAGATTTAGATGGCACCTTAAATTTATTTGATGGCCATGTTAGACAAGAATTAAACACTCTGCCAATCATGGGTAAAAAATATTATCAACGCTTTAATTACGTTTATTATCCTGAATACTTATCCGTCTTTTGCGATCTAGAATTTACTTTAATTTCACGGTTACTGCAACGCGAAATCTATAGCGATCAACTATTAATTAGACATGATTTTGCTAATACTATTGATGCATTGTTCTTACTTAATGAATCTAAAACTTACCACGAACATGATAAAAAAATTATGTTTGCGCGTAAAGCTAACAATTTTGATTTAACTAACTTTGAAATTAAATTAAACCAATTGCCAACTTCACTGGATATATTTGGTCCTATGCCAAAACAAGTTACCTGGTCTATCCTGATTTCAACTACTAAAAATCAATCCGAAAGTTTTATTCCACTATACATAGAACTTTTACAACAGATTCAAAGCAATCAATTAAGTTCAAAAGTAGAAGTTTTATTTTATTTAGATGATCAAGAAAAACCAATTGATTATAAGCATAAACGTTTACTAAATGAAAGTCGCGGTATATATATCAGTTATATGAATGACGATAATCTCAATAATCTTAGTAAAAATTATATACGAGAAACTTACGAAGCTCTGATAAAAAATAAAATTCGCAATGAAGTTAGTTTGAAAGAAAATATAATTGTTCAATCATACTAAATTCTGGAAATATATTATGCAACTCAAATATTTTATCACAACACTACTCATATTATCTATTAATGCCACTACAGCTGAAATAACATGCTCAACTTTTGATCTTCACTCATCATTAGAATGCAATCCTAATTTTAACCCTGATATAAATACAAATAAAATCAAATGGTCGATTTTAATTCCAACAATTGAAGATCGAAAAATCCTTTTTCAACAACTATATACTGAATTAATTAGCCAAATTACAACGCTAAATTTAACTGATCAAATCGAAATCATCTATTTTCGCGATAAATATGGTGAAAATTTAATCGGCCTTAAAAGAAATATATTATTAGAAAAAAGCTTAGGTGAGTATGTTTGCTTCATAGATGACGATGATTGGATTAGTGCCAATTATATTAGTCTTATTTATAATAAACTATTACAAAATCCTGATTGCGTTAGCTTAAATGGTATAATTACAACAAATGGCAAAGACCCTCGTAAATTTGTCCATTCAATTAAATACGATAGCTGGTTCACAGGCAAAGATCAGGTATATTATCGACCACCAAATCATTTAAATCCGATTAAACGTGCTATTGCCATTCAATTTAAATTCCCACTAAAAAACCATGGGGAAGATGCTGATTGGTCTATGCAAATATGCAAATCAAAATTAATTAAAATTGAAGCTGAAGTATTAGAACCATATTATTTTTATCTTTTTGGGCGAACGCATTAGTTCGATTAAATTGGCGAATGAGGTTTTAATATGAAAAATTATATAATCATTCTAAATTTATCACTATTTAGTTTTAATATTCATACAACTGATAAATTACTTAAAACTGTTTACATAATTGGTTCCAGTCATGCCTCATTTAGTTATCGCTTTATAAGAGATGTTGAGTTTGTTTCTATCGAAAATATACCTGTTTTATTTAAAATAAGATCGTATCCTGGAATTTCAATGTATCGAATTGCAAGTGCAGGGTTAGAATGCTTAAATCTTGATAAATTTGATATAAAGACAAGCGACATAGTAGTTTTTTTATTTGGATCTATGGATTGTTCATTCTTAATTGGAAAACAAATAGACAAATATAAACGTGATGTCAATGAAGTTATAGATACATTATTAATTAAATTTTTTGAACATATTATGACTTTCAAAAAATTTAATCCAGAAATAACATTAGCTATTCATGAAATTATACCACCATCAACCTGTGGTTATGGCTCCATAGAAGAACGATGTTCTATTACTAAATTATTTAATAAGAGACTCAACGAATTATGCCATGAGCACAACTTGATTTTCATCAATATCTATGATCTTTGTGCTGATGAAAACGGCGTTATGTTAGCCAATCTATACTATGATTGCATACATATTAATCCTGAATTAAACAAACCATTAAAGGAACGCTTAATTAAAATATTATCAAATTACAAAAAATTGTAGTAATGCAATTCTTTAAAATTTTATTATTACATATAATCTATAGTAATAATTTTATGTACTCTATAGAACGACCAGAATCAAAAATTTCTTTAGATAAACGTTTAAGGTACGCCATTTGGATTAACGATGCACTTAAAGTGAAAGAATCACTAGCAAGCGGTGTAAACGTAAATGCAAGTGATTCTTTAGGAACAACACCATTAATGCTCGCTGCTATGCTCAGCACCTGTCACAGTAATAAAGATATTTTAAGCCTGCTACTACACGCAGGCGGAGACATATATCAAAAAAATTCTGATGGTGAAAGCACGCTAGATTATCTTTGTAAAGATAGTTACGGTGCTTTCACTGCAGACCAGCAAGCCATTAGAAGCGAGCTTGCTGATCATTTAGTAAATGAAATTAGAAAAGGTCCAAAAAAATAAATTATTTTAAAATCTTTTAAACAATCCAATAAACTGGACCATTTCCTCCCGCAATAGTGATAATTTGGGGATGCAAATTATGTTTTTCTAAATATTGATCTATAGCTTTTCTGCAACCTGGCAAAGCATAATCATCTATTACTATATACCCGCCTTTGGATATTTTAGGATACAGATATTCTAAACAAACTACAGTTGATTCATATAAGTCCCCATCTAATCGTAAGAAAGAAATTTGAGAAATTTGAGCATGCGCAACTGGCAAAACATGCTGAAACCAACCTTTATAAAATAAAAAAGCATTAGGGTCTAAATTCCAGCGCACTATATTATTTTTCACATTTTCTAAAGAATGCACAGTAATACCACTACTAATCAACAATTTATCAAAGTTTTCAACATGCACATTATGTGTAATAGCACCTATACCAGGTTGATCAGCATCATTTGGGCCTGCTAAAGGTATCCCCTCAAATGAATCAAAGCCATGTATTTTTTTATTAGATTTAAATAATTGACAAGCATAACCCATGGCACCAATTTGCGTACCTGCAGCTACACCACATTCTACAAAATCACCAGGAATGTTATTTTGTAAACATTTTATAGAAATCTTATAGGTATTACAAACTGTCGGTAAAGTAGAATAAGCAACTTGCGCAAATTGCTTAAGCTTTTCTAATTCAGTATCAGAAATTTTAACACTATCTAAATCATCAGCTAAAATAGCTGTTACATTAGTAACTAAAATCAAAAGAAATAGAAATTTATTTAAAAAAGAAAATTTCATAATTACACTCATTATTTCACCCATTGTTAAAAATTTTAAATTTATAAATAAGTACCATAGCAATCTACAATCGTCAAACAGATTCCTCGTTTTTTAAGCAGAATAACGAATAAATTGAGTCTTTCCACCTTGAAAGTTTATATCTTCTCGAGAGCGATAGATATAAGTATTTTCAGTAACATGCTCATTATGAATATGTATATGCTTTGATTGATTATTGATCTTTAATGTAATTAGGCCTTCATCGTGAATTTTCAAATTCAGACAATGAGCATAAATACTAAATAAAATCTGATCATGCCTACCAGCTCCATAGCCATATCTTGCTGACCCATCATCTTCAAATAAAGCTAAATCTTTAGAGTGTTCATACATTGGCAAAATATAAGTCTTTAACATGGCGCGGGAAATACCTTGCATCCCAGCATCAATCGATATTGTATTTTCGGCTAACAAATGATTCTGCACAGATTGTTCTAAAGGTTTTATAATATTATTAAACACTTTTTTAGTAACCCGATTTACAATATTATTGTGGGGCTCAGCCGAGCAACTCATTAAGAAATAGCCATTCTCGTGAATATACTGAAATAGACAATCCAATGGCTTTAACACTGTAGTGCCCGCATCTAAATAAAGAATCTCGGGAAATTTTTCTAGAGCTTGTTTAATAATAACTGGCTTCCAGGCAAATGAACCACGCACTTTTCTACCATTGGATGCAGTAACAACATGTTCAAGCAATCTTGGATTGGTCATTTCAACAGCATAAACTCTAACATGCATAATTTGCGCTAGCTGCTGCTTTTGTTTTTCAGTCAAACCCAAATCAAAAACAGCGATCTCTCCCAAATTATCAAAGTCTACTTTATGTATACTACCAATTAAATTTAGCAAGCAGTTATAATACTTATCATCAGAAGCTGTACAATAATAATGTTTTAATTGTAATGACTTGTCAGACGCAAAACAACAAATAGGCAATAAACACCATAAAATTAGCCTAAATACAACAACTTTCACTAATTAACTCCTTTCCAACTCCATATATTTTAATTATTTCATTATATAATCATTAAAT
>CANKVQ010000026.1 GCA_947486885.1 bacterium | reverse complement strand
TACTTCGTACAAATTTGTTCAGCAATAGCTGCTTATAATTTTAAAGAATTTAAACCTCAAGTTTTTAAACCAAAAGTAGTTAAAAACCTATGCATTAATTAATTTCGAACTGGCGTTTAATAATAACAAGCAACTGCATGCTATAAACTTAGCAAATACTCTTTTAGATAGTTTTTTATACATTGTAACCCCCTAAAGCCCATTAAATATAATTAAGTTCTGCTTATTTAAAAAATATAGCAAAACTAGCTTAAACAAAGCAATAAAACCCAATTTTGAGTTGTAAAATAGCGCTCCTAATTAACTAATTATAACTGCCAGAACTAAATTATTGCTTAGCTCTGACTAATTTTTATATTTTCGAATTCTAAGTTACTTAAAAATAAATAAATCAGGGGGATTAAATTTCATGCAGTTAACAATACTGCTATTATTTTTAATTTTTATGGGCTTTAATCAACCGATCTACCCGAAACACTCTAATAAACACACGCCTAAAACTCAATTTGATCAAGCAAATAAGCCCAAAACTCGCTCTAGTCAAACTAACCAAACCAACCATGAAATTGTGATCGCTCCTGATGGGGACCCCGTAGCTTATAAAATTTTACAACTTTTTGCGGTCTCAATTTTAGAGTTTGGTCGTCTAGTAACTGATCCCAATAATCCTAACAATATCAAATCAGCCTTATTCAATATGGCTACTTGCTGGTACCAAATCTTCACTGAAGCTACCAAACCAGATCACATATAGCCAATAACTCTAAAATTAAAATATCTAAGATTAGGTCTAATTAACGCGATAATTAGCTGCCAATCAATTAATTGCCAATACAAACAGCAATTTATTGCTTATTTAAGCTGCTTTTTGCTACTTTAGAATTAATACTTTAAATAAAATTATTTTCAATAAATGGGGTCTTACTTATGTTAATTTTAAAACTGAGCTTAAATTTTAAATTATATTTAGTGCTTAGCATGGCTTGTTTAATCACCTTACCATTAACTATGCAAGCACAAACTGCTGGCGAGAAGCGCATTGAAGAAAAAATTAAAGATTTAGATCGCAAAGTTAGCAATATAGACCTATATTCCCCATTGCTAAAAAAAATTAATAGCAAAGTTGATGTAATAAATGACAAAGTAAAAAATATTGAATGGGCATTAGAAAGAAAACTTAATGAAATTGCACAAACTGTAGCCGAGCTTAAAAAAGCTATAATCCCGCCACCACCTCCTCTTCCAGTTAGCAAATCTGCAGCTAAAGAAAAAGAAAATCGCGAGCTAGAAATTTATTGTTCGACAGCTCCCGCAAATGATGAAGTTGCTCAAATGTTATGTGACGCAGGTGTGATTTAATTTTAAAAATACAGGTGGGGTTATTATATTGATGAAAAATTTTAAAAACTTATTTTTAATCTTAATTGCATGTGTCATGCTTACTAAGCAGATATCAGCCCTAAATGATTATTGGCGTGGCGCTGATCTTGATCTTGCTCAAAAGCACAATCAAATGATACTTTTCGATCGCGTTTCGCAATCCACTGCCCCAATTCAGGCCCTTGAAAATTGGCTTCATCATCCCGAATATCTAACAGCTAGCCGTAATTATATGGGCGAAACACCAATGCACTTAGTAGCCAGACGTGGTTTCGATAGTGATCTAGATTTGGCTATACGTTTACGTGACGCTGGGCTAGTAGCTGGAGTTAATCTTTTAGATGTCACTGATGACGTTGGTCGTACACCATTATTTTTAGCCGTTACGATCGGTGAAGCGGGTAATGAAATGGTGCAAAGATTAATTGAACTAGGTGCAAACGTTAATCTTTCAGATGATCGTGGGCGGTTACCCCTAGATGAAGCACAAGATAGTGCTAACCTGGGCAGCATAGTAGGCGCAGATAACGTCATACTATTAAGCGCAGCCGGAGCTCATCATTCAGCTGATTATGGTAGAATACCAATACCAGGATACATGTATGGACTACCGTAAAACTAATCCATTTTTGCTTGTTCAAAAAGCGTTTTGATACCAGCCAAAGAACCCATTAAGCCACTAGTTTCGTATGGTACAACTACCAATTTTCCAGCCCCAGATTTGGTTAACTCTGGTAATACTTTAATATAGCCCATCGCAATTAAGTAAGCCTGTGGATCAACACCTTTAGGTAACGCTTCACGTAACGCTTGAATCGCCCCAGCTTCAGCTTCAGCCAATTTAACTCTAGCTACAGCTTCTGACTCAGCTGCGATTATGCGTGCTTGCGCCGTACCTTCAGATCTTAAAATATCAGATTGACGCTGTCCTTCAGCATCTAAGATTTCGGCAAATTTCTTACCTTCTGCTTCCAAGATCACAGCCCGACGATCACGCTCAGCGCGCATCTGTTTTTCCATGGCATGCCGAATATCGGCTGGCGGACTAACTTCTTGTAACTCTACACGATTAATCTTAACACCCCACTTATCTGTTGCTTCATCTAAAATTAAACGTAATTTGCTGTTAATTTCATCGCGTGAAGCTAGCGTATGATCTAAGTCCATCGCACCAATTACGTTTCTAAGTGTAGTCTGAGTTAATTTTTCAATCGCTTCTGGCAAGTTTGAAACTTCATAAATTGCCGCCTTAGGATCAGTAATCTGGTAATATAATAACGCGCTAATTTCCATAGTTACGTTATCTTTAGTAATTACATTTTGTTTAGGAAAATCATAAACTGATTCGCGTAAATCAATGCGATCAAAGGCTTGCGCTTCACGTTGATAATGACCACGTACGTCAATCGCCCGTACATAAGTCCAAATTGCTACTCTAGGACGTTCAATAAATGGAATCACAAAATGCAGGCCTGGTCCGAGCACACGATCATACGAACCTAGACGTTCGATCACAATCGCTTGCGCTTGCTGGATTAAGTAAAAAGATTTTGCTAAAAACACTAACGTAAATAATGCTACCAAACCAGCTAATATATAAATTAAAATACTCATATCAGTTAACATAATTCTTCTTTCGTAAAATTATATTTAAAATAAAAATTTCATATTTTTACAATCAAGTGGCAACCCTTAGTACCAGTTACTAGTATCTCTTGCCCTACGGCAATAACCTGACCTGAAACTGTTTTGGCTAACCAAACTTCGCCATCGATTTTTACATAGCCTGTCTGCTGCTCACCAATTTCAGCCAATACCAAACCCCGTTTACCAACTAACGCATAAACATTAGTCTGTCCCAGAGCTCGATTAAAAAACTTGCCCAATCTTCGCAAATACCACTGAGTTAAGATAATCCCTAATATAGCTAGCCCCACAAAGATCGCTAACTGATAACCCAATTCAGGAGTAAAAAAAGTCGCACTCGCAGCACCAAAAGCACCGAGAGCTATCGACAAAAAAAGTAATAAACCTGGGTGCCCAAGTTCTAAGAGCACTAAAAATAGCCCCAATAAACTCCAGATAATAAAACTACTAGTAAATTCCATAGACAGCCCCTAATTAAAAACTTTATAGCTAAAATTTAGCTTATTTTTAATTCATAACATGTTCATAATTATACCAGATTCTTTAACTTTGTATATCTAGCTCCCAAGACTTGCTTATATAAACGCTTTTAGTACAATCAACTTAAAGCATTAAATTATTAATATTTGGAGTTGTTATATGTTATTAGCCAATCACAGATTAATTCTTTTACTAAATTTAGCTTTTTTCACACTTTTTATAACACCCCTGAATAACCAAGAAGTTACAAATACTAAAAATCCTATGGCGCAAGTTAGACTTGAATTCCAAATGTTACGCGCAAAACAAAATTTAATCTCGCCAAATTTAACTGAAAAAATTACGCTTACTGCTAAAAACAGCCCAACACTTTATCGTGAAATTTCTAAAATTGCACAAGCTTTTAATATTTTAACCCCTACAATTACGATCTCCGAACTAGAACACCAACAAACAAGTTATAAACACTGGGCCATACTATATGATCATCCCGAGAATACATTAACTATTGGCAAGAATTTATTAGAGCAGCTAACTATGCCAGAACTGGGTAATTTAATCGCTAGTGAGATTAGCTATAATATTTGTATGGCAGATAACTCGACTGGCATGAATATCTTAAAAGTTATTAGTTTAAATCTTATTTTTTCGATCCCAATAAGCATTATATTATATGGCGTTACGAGTGCCTTACTGAAGTCAAGTGTTTCGGCATTATTTATTCCATATGTTTTGCTTATGCCTTTCATGTTTCCCAATTTGGCCACTAAAGAAGTCTTACAATGTAGTGCTACTTTACAACTGCTGATGTCATTACTATTTATTTTACCGATGCTAACTGTAGCTTTTTTGACCGATCCTATATTTATGATGCTAAATATCGTGGGCTTCAGTGGTACCGCAGGATTAATATCGTTAATAACTGTCATCCTAAATCCAATTTGTACCTGGATCGCTAGTACTTATGCTAAAAGCCACTTAGAATTAGCGATTGATAAGTTATCATATTTACCAAATGCAGAGCTACTTAATAGCGCAATTAATAAAATTGAAACTAATAACAAAATTAAGCGTTATAGATCTCAATCAAAATTGCTGCTTAAATCATGGCTCAAACATCGTAAGTTTTTTGCTAATGCGCTTGCCAAACAAAATTTAAATAGTCAAAAGTTGGCTGCACAATCTGCTGCGATTGATGGGCTAGTAAAATTATCTGAAAAAACTAGCTAATAAAACTAAGCTATAAAATTTTTCACAGTTGCCACAATTGCTTGAGAATCTATTTTAAATAGCGCTAACAGTTCTGCAGGTTTGCCAGATTTTGGTACTTCTAAAATTGCTAAATTATATGTTTTAATCCCCGTGTTAATTACGGCTGAGTTGACAGCTTCACCTAAGCCACCTGCTAAATAGTGATCTTCAATGGTAATAATTTTATGACCTGCTTGCTGTGCACAACTAATTAATAATTCACGATCTAACGGCTTAATCGAATATAGATCTATAACAGTCACAAAAATCCCAACTGATTTTAAAATTTCATATGCTTGTAGTGACTCATGTAACGTAATCCCAGCTGCTACTAAACAGACTTGATCTTGAGCACTCTGGCATAAAATTTTGGCACCGCCAATTTTAAACTGTTCAGAACTACTATAAATTACTGGTGTTGCTGCTCTAGTTGTACGTAAATAACTGATTCCAGTATTATAATCAGCCATTAATAAGCCCAATTTATAACAACTAACAGCGTCTGATGGATAAAAAATTATCGATCCTGGAATAGTTCTAAACATCGCTAAATCTTCTAGTGCCATCTGTGACGGTCCGTCTTCACCAATCGAAACCCCACAGTGCGAACCAACTAATCTTAGGGGCGATCTGCCAATGGCTGCCATACGAATCTGATCAAATGCACGGGTAAAAAACACTCCAAAAGTTGAAATAAATGGGATCTTATGGCGCGCTGCTAAACCAACACCCATACTAATCATGTTTTGTTCAGCAATAAAGCACTGAATAAATTTGGCTGGATCTACTTGTTCTAGTTTTTCAGCATAAGTCGAATTCTTAACTTCAGCGTCTAAACTAACTAAATTTGGTAATTGAGTCGCTAGGTCGACTAATAGATCGCCATAGACTTGACGGGTCGCAATCTTAGTGTTTAATTGATAGCTTTGGACACGAATAGAATTATCTAAAATTTGAAAAATTTCTAGATTTCTCCCAGTTTTCCTCGACCAGCTTTGGGGTGAATAAGCGGATAAATAAGGCTGCTGGTGACCAATTAACTCTGACTCACCATAAGTTTCTTTAAACCTATTTTCTAGCCCCATAATAATCTCAGGTAACTCTAATTTACTAAAAGCTTTACCGTGAAAACCGTTTTGGTCTTCAATACCAGCTATCCCGTAACCCTTATAAGTTTTAGCAATAATAGCTACTGGTCTATCTAAAATCTTGTGAGCTTGTATAAAACTATCTAATAATGAGCTAAGATCATGCCCATCAACTGTGATACTATGCCAGCCAAAAGCTTGAAACTTTTGTGCTAATTTTTCTGAATCATGCCCATCGACTGTTGCACCAGTTTGACCTAATCGATTTAAATCTACTATAGCAACTAAGTTATTTAATTTATAATAACTGGCTAATTCTGCTGCTTCCCAAATTGAACCTTCAGTACATTCACTATCCCCCAATAAAACATAAGTTTTAAAATCTAAACAATCTAACTTGCCAGCTAAAGCCATGCCAACGCCCACACCCAGCCCCTGGCCAAGCGAACCAGTTGCCGCTTCAAATCGATCGAATCTAGCTGTAGGATGTCCCTCTAAGTTAGAATTTATCTGTCGCAAAGTTAATAGCTCTGCTTTAGTTAAGACTCCCACTTGCTCCCAGGCTGCATATAATAACGGCGCTGCATGCCCCTTAGACAAAATAAAACGGTCATTATTAGGATAATCTGGATTCGCTGGATCATAACACATGATCTCAAAAAATAAGACTGCTACTATATCTGCAGCTGACAAACAAGAAGTCGGATGCCCAGAGCCAGCAGCTGTAGTTGCTTGTAGCGCTAAAATTTTAAGATTTAAAGCTTTATGTGCTAAAAAAGTTAATTTAGTGGATACGTTAGACACAGATAAGATCCTAGCTTTAATTAAAAAAACAATTTTAAAATAATAATATCACGAGCCAGTCAAATAAAAAATTTCTCACAAAACAAAACCCTTATTAATACAAATATAAATTCTATTGATTTTAAAAATCTTGATATTTGATTAATAGATTCTTTATGTTGGTCCAAGATCAATCGGGGGTAAATCGAGTTAGGGATCGAAAATGATGAAAATTTTGGGACGTTTTTTAATCCTTAGTAGTGCATTACTCAT
>CANKVQ010000025.1 GCA_947486885.1 bacterium | reverse complement strand
TTGGTGGTGACATAGTGGTCACCAGATACAAGTGCTTGCCAAGTAGTATTTAATAAAAATTGTTGTACAGCGGTCAGTTCTATTTTTTTGGCTGATTGAGTTGGATTACCCAAAGCCATAAATTTTCTATGATCAATAATAATGTCGGGGCCGACGGTCCGTAAAATAATGGGCTCTGTATTGAAGCCGCGAGCTAGAAAAATTTTAGGTTTGATAGTCAAATCTGAGTGTCTTTTTTGTTCGCAAGCGGTCAGAGTTTCAATATATTTAGCAACGGGATCTTTATCTGACAAGCACTTGTCGCTATAAACTGTTTCTGTGTGTTGACGCATTCGCTTTAGTTCAATGCTTCTATCTTCATGGCTCAAAGTGCGATAAAAATCTTGTGGCATATCTCTTATTAAGCTGCCAACACGATATTTAGCATGATTTGATAAGATTTCAGCACGTACTACTAGGTTGGTAACAAAAGCGTCTATATGGCCCCCTTTTTTCATGGGGATTTTAGTCCAAAAAAGTGCTCTTGTTGCCGGCCAAGGGTTTAATGCTGGACAATATAAAGTAGTAGTAAGGTTTAGTGTTAGGCTTAGTATGGTCAGATTTGTAAAATTGAGCTGAATAAGTTTCATGTTTATATTTGCTCCGTAAGTTAATTAGATAATTTTAAGGTTAAATCTATTAGAGCTAAATATTTTTTGGAAGTTTATCACAAAAATAAATAGATTTATCTGTTATTAGCATGAATCGCTCGCTACATTTAATTAAAAATTATATACACTTATGGAGAATCAATAGACTTCTTCTGTAGTAAGTTTACAAGATAGTTACGAAAGAGCTCTATTGTTGTGTATATAAGGGCCAGGACGAAAATTAGGTGTCTTGTGAAATTAGCTAAACAAAAAATTGGCATGTGGGGTCTGGGAATTGTTGGCTGGTCGATCTTAAAATATTTGGCTACGCAAAAAATAAACTTTCAAGCTAATTTAAATAATCTTAAATCTAGTAATTTTGATTTAATAGTTTTTGAGCAACGAGAATTAAGCCCAGAAGAGCTAGCACAATTAGCTATTTTGGGTGTATCACAAGCAACTAAATTAGCAGATTTTCTGAATTTTACTGACATTGTTATTCCCAGTCCGGGCGTAGATTTGCGTGATTATAAGGCTTATAAACATAAATTTTATTCTGAACTTGATTTATTTGCAGCTAATTTTCATAAACCAATTTTAGCGATTACTGGTTCGCTTGGTAAAACTACCATTACAACTGTGTTAGCTGAACTATTAACTAAATTAAATTTACGTGTCGCTGTCGGTGGTAATATTGGTGTCGGTATGTGCGACTTGATTGACCAGCAAGCTAATTTAGATCTAGTAGTGCTAGAGCTATCTAGTTTTCAGTTAGAACAAGTCCAAAATTTTTGTGCACAGGGTGCGCTTTGGACCAATTTTTGTGCCAATCACTTGGATAGACATAATAATTTAACAGAATATTTTAAAGCAAAATTAAGATTATTTGAGTTGCAAGAAGCTGCTGGGATTAGTTTATTGCCCAATGAGTTATTAGATAACTTAGAGCTTTTGAATTTAGATAAAATTAAAAGTAAATTAAATTTTTTTGGTTCAGAAAAATTTTCGGGACTAATAAATTTGGGAATAATAAATAATTTGTATTACGTGCGCGCTGATTTTATTGTACGGGAGCAAGCGGGCAGGGTGACTAACTTGATTCGGGTTGCTGAGCTAGATGCGAGTATCTTATTGATTAATTGGGTAGCTATAGTAGGGTTTTTAGATCTGGTAAATAATAATTTACTAAGTGTTAGTAAGCCTAGTGTGCCAGTGAGCGAAGTTAATAATTTAATAAATATTTTACGTGACTATAAATTTGCGGGTATCGAGCACCGAGTAGAATTTTTCGCTGAAATCAATGGTGTGAAATTTTATAACGATTCGAAATCTACTGTACCTGAAGCAACATTGGCAGCACTCAATTGTTTGACTAATAAAGTTGCAACTAGTCCAATAATTTTAATTTTAGGGGGTCTTGGTAAGGGTGTGAAACGGGATAAATTTATTAGTGAATTAATAAAATATAAAAATCTAAAACAAGTAATTATTTTTGGTGGCGAAGCGCAAGTTCTAAAAAAATGGTGTGACTTACATAATTTGAATAGCTTAGTTTGTGCCGATTTGTCAGATATAGTAGCACACGTCTGGGAAATAGCTGAACCAAGTGATAACGTGTTGTTTTCACCATCTGGTTCGAGTTATGATCTTTTCAAGAACTACATGGTACGCGGGCAAGAGTTTAAAAAATTAGTTTTAAATAATTAATTTAATTATTGACTTGTCTCTTGGTGCTATACTAGCTTATTTAATATGAATCAATATAGTGCGCGGCAAAGACTGCGTTTAGATGTCCAATATTTGTTTGGTTTGTTGGCCTTATTAGTTACGATAGGGATAGTTTTTGTCTATTCTGCCAGCTCAATTTTTGCGTTAGAAAATTACGGGTCAGCAGCTTATTTTATGAAAAAGCAGTTAATTTGCTTAGTGCTGGGTTTAATTGGCATGTTTGTAATTGCAGCGATCCCATTAAATAAAATTAAACAGCTGGTCCCATGGGCATTCTTAGGTTCACTATGCTTAACTATTTTAACTTTAATCCCCAAATTTGCGCCTAAAATTCATGGTTCTAGCCGCTGGTTATTTATGGGTGGTTTTGGTTTTCAGCCTAGCGAATTACTTAAATGGACGCTCTTGTTATACATAGCCTATCTATTAGAAAAACATTGGTTTCAAAAAGGGCTTTTTTTAAAAACTGCTATACCAATTGGCTTGATTACTGGTGTTTCTAGTTTAATATTATTACGACAACCAGATTTTGGCTTAACAGTTACATTATGCGCTACAATTTTTATTTTATTATTTATCGCTAGATTTAAATTAAAGTATTTACTTAGCATATTGTTATTGAGCTTGCCTGCTTTAGTTTATTTAATCATGACTAAAGCGTATCGCTTAAAACGAGTATTAACTTTTTTGAATCCGTGGGAAGATCCTAAGGGTGCAGGTTTTCAAGTGATTCAGTCTTTAATAGCGATCGGTTCTGGTGGTGCATTTGGTGTGGGGATTTCTAATTCAAAGCAAAAGTTTTTTTATTTGCCGATGCAGCATACTGATTTTATTTTTTCGATTATAGCCGAAGAAACTGGTTTTGTGGGAGCGTTAGCTCTAATTACTATTTATCTATTATTTGCTTATTTGGGTATTAAAATTGCTTTAATGCTAAAAGATTATTTTGCTATTTTTGTGACACTTAGTTTTATTGTCTTTAATACTTTACAAGCTTTAATTAATCTTTGTGTTTCGGCTGGTTTATTTCCCACTAAGGGGATCGGGTTGCCATTTGTAAGTTATGGTGGGGCAGCAATTATTGCTAACTGCCTAATGGCAGGGGTGATAATTAGTTGTGTGCGTGATTATCGCTAATAAATAGTCATAAAATTTAATTATTTCTGTTAATCTATTACCCTATTAATTAGGTTTATAGTTAGCAGAAATTTTGTTATTTAATTAAAAATTCACTTACCTATAGCAAGTCTATAGTAAATTCTAAAGCGAGAACAAGCATGTCTGTAGATTACAAGAAAACCTTAAATTTGCCACATACAGAATTTCCAATTCGGGCTGATCATAAGATTGATGATCCAATAATTTTAGAACGTTGGGCGCAAGAAAATTTAGCAGCGCAAAGTTTTGTACATAATCAGGGTAAAGAAAAATTTATTTTACATGATGGACCACCCTATGCGAATGGCCATATACACTTGGGGCATGCTTATAATAAGATTTTAAAAGATATAGTTACTAAGGCGCAACGCATGAGTGGCAAGCATGTGCCGGTTACACCAGGTTGGGATTGTCATGGTCTGCCAATTGAAATTAAAGTAACTGAGCAAACACCAGGTTTAGAGCCGATAGCTTTGCGTAAAGCTTGCCGTGAATATGCACAGGGGTGGGTCGACATTCAACGAGCTGAATTTAAAAAATTGGGCGTATTAATGGATTGGGATCGGCCATATCTCACCATGAATTATAAATACGAAGCGGATATTTTACGGGCCTTTGGTAAATTTGTGGCACAGGGTTATATCGAGCGCAAAAATAAAACTGTTGCTTGGTGTCCAGCATGTCAAACCACACTAGCTTCAGCAGAGATTGAGTATCAAGATCGTAAAGATCCGTCGATCTATGTTTTATTTACACTAGGACCAGTTGAAATTAAAAATTTGTGGCCAGAATTTCCTGAGTTAAATACTAAATCAGTTAGTTTATTAGTCTGGACCACTACGCCTTGGACTTTGCCACTAAATCGTGCAGTATTTTTAAAACCCAAGACTAAATACCAAGTTTTACATGATAGTACAACTGACCAGTATTTTATAGTTGGCGCACAATTAGCTGAGCAAATTTGTGCTACTAAGCAAATTGAAAAACAGGTAATCGCAGAATTCAATTCAGAGAAATTATTAAATTTAAAAGTACAGCATCCGTTTATTGCTAATTTTCAGGTGCCGATTTTACTAGACCCATTTGTCTCGGTAACTGATGGTACAGCTTGTGTGCATAGTGCACCAGGGTGTGGACCAGAAGATTATGAAATGGGTCGACGTTATAATTTAGAGATTTATTCACCCATTAGCCCCGATGGAAAATATACAGCTGAAATAGAGCCTAAAGAGTTATTGGACATGTCAGTAGCTGACGGACAAATTTGGGTCATTAAAAAATTAGCAGAATTAAATAAATTATTTTATAAAAGTTCGATTAAGCATAGTTATCCGCATTGTTGGCGTTGTCGTGGGGGCTTAATTTTCAGAGCGACTAGCCAGTGGTTTTGTGATTTATCACATGAAAATTTACAAATTCAGGCTCGTAAAGCTTTAGATCAAGTTACTTTTGTACCAGAGCGGGCTGGTAATAATTTGAAAGCCACGATCGATAATCGTTTAGAGTGGTGTTTGTCACGCCAAAGAGTGTGGGGCGTGCCAATCCCAGCGCTTTTATGTCAAGATTGTGATCACGCTTATTTAACACCAGAATTAATTGAACAAGTTGCTCAAGGGATTGAAAAAACTGGTGTAGAATATTGGAATAATATTGAGATCTCAGAATTATTAAATAAAATTAATAATTTAAATTGTGCTAATTGTAGTAGTACTAATTTGCGTAAAGAACAAGATATTTTAGATGTTTGGTTTGATTCTGGTGTCTCGCATTATGCTGTGCTAAAACAAAATCCCGAGCTAGCTTTCCCAGCAGATGTGTATCTAGAGGGTCGTGATCAAGCGCGCGGCTGGTTTCAGAGTTCATTATTAACTAGTTTAGTAGTTGAAGCCGGGCAGGGGAATACTAAATCGATTGTTACGCACGGCTATACCGTAGATGCGCAAGGTCGCAAAATGTCTAAGTCTTTAGGTAACGTGGTGACGCCACAGGATATTATTAAAGATTTAGGCACTGATGGTTTAAGATTATGGGTCGCCGCGAATGATCTTGGTAACGAAGTCGTAGTGTCGTCTGAGTTATTAAATAATGTCAAAGAAGTGCATCGTAAAATTCGCAATACTGCTAGATTTTTACTTTCTAATCTTTATGACTTTAATCCGCAATTTAATTGCGTTAGATTGCCCAAGATGTCTGCAATCGATCTATTTGCGCTATATCAACTGGGCAAACTAAGCAAATCGATTCAAATTGCTTATCGTGAAGCACGTTTTACAGCAGTTTTTCATGAGCTAGCTGAGTATTGTACCAAAGATTTAAGTGCTTTCTATCTTGATATTATTAAAGATAGACTATACTGTGAGCAACCAGACGGACTAGTCCGTCAATCAGCGCAAACCGTCAGTTGGATTATACTCGATACACTAACGAAATTAATGGCGCCGATTTTATCTTTTACGGCTGAACAAATTTCAGACCATTATCAAGCAACTAAATTGCGCTCGATACACTTGCAGGATTTTACAAATCTAGATTTTATTCTAGAGCTAAATTTAGATTTAGCAGCTTGGGATAAAGTTTTACAATTGCGGTCGGCGATTTTGCGAGCGATCGAAAATCAACGTGAAATTGGCTTAATTAAGCATTCGCTGGAAGCAACTGTGACTATTGATTTTGCTACTCCAGTAGCTAAGCAAGAATATCTCGGCGCGCTAACTAGTATTTTAAATAGTAGTAATAATCAAGTTGTCACAGATTTTTTACAAGAATTTATGATAACTTCTAAAGTTCAAATAGTTGAAAATTCAACTGATTTGCCTGATTCACAATTAACTGGAATTAAGATTGTTGTGGCGCCGACGCCGGGCAATAAATGTCCGCGCTGTTGGAAATATGAGTTATCTAGCCAAGCAGATGGTTTATGTATTAGATGTGATAGGGTGGTTAAATTTATCGAAACAACTAATCCTAAATTTAAAACTAACTAAGATTTTAAATTAGTTTTACAGAATTGGGCTGCGCGCTTTTTGATTTAGCAATTATGCCGCGCGCAGCCCAATTCTTTCAAATGAAAAATGATTTACGTGAAAAGTTTTGCACGTTATTTAATTTTGGTACTTGAGCTAGCCTGTCTAATTTCTGGCAACTTGTTTTGCTTGCTAGCTTTGCTTGGCTTATCTATTTTGGTTGGCAAAAGCAGCATAATTTTATCGTTTAATTCGTTTGTCTGAGCTTCTAGTTTTAATAACTGCTTTTTAATTTGTTCTGTTAGTTCAAATTCTGCTGCTAGTATAGAACTTACCAAATGCCGAATTTTGCTAATTTCGCTATTGGGTTTACTTACTTTAGTTTGCATGAGTTCTACTAGCTGGGGTGCGAGTTGATAGCTTTTTCCCACAACGCTGACCAGGGTGCGCAATAGTCGTTCGTACTGTAGATTAACCCTGATTAAATCTGCTTCAAGTTGACGTAATGCGGTGCGTTTAGAAGCTGCACTAGGCTTATTTTGCTGGTCTAACTTTTTATTGTTATTTGGTTTAGTTTCGTTAGCTTCAGCTAGTTTTTCAATTTGCATAATAAGTTGACTTTCTTGAATTAAGTCCTGCAAGCTAGTCAATTCTAATTCTAATTGTTCAGCTAATTTATGTGGGGCAGAAATGTTTTTATGTGTATGGGGTTTTATTTTTTGAGTTTGATGTTTTTGTTGATTATAATCGGCTTGTTGCCACTTGGCACCTACTGGACTAAGGTCATTTAAAGCTTCAGGTGAAAATTCTTTAATTAATTTTTGGCTTTCAACGCGAGTGTTATTAAGTTCTAATTTAGTTAATTGGTCGATAATCGAATCTAGTTTTTTTAGAATCTGTAATTTATTAGAACTAT
>CANKVQ010000024.1 GCA_947486885.1 bacterium | reverse complement strand
TCTAAGCTTGTTGCCATATGTTGAGCATGAACATTTTAATCCGAGTAAGACTAGTACTACTATTAATAAATTATATGATTTTAATGCACCATTTGGTTATTTTAATCAAATTAAAATATTAGGCGAATATATTGATGATCATAATATGAATTTACATATTGTGACTCATGAAAAGCCTATTTTAACCGAAGTACTTGTAGAGGGTAATAAGCAAATTAAATTCGAAGATCTTGATAAAGAATTAAAATTTGCTGAAATTCATGCTTTAAATCAAGGTGATCTTAAACGCATTGTTGCTAAAATTAGTGCGCTATATCGTGAAAAAGATTTTCATCATGTCATAGTTGATACTGAAATGCGTAAAGATCAAGATGGGCAAGCTACTATTTTGGTTTTAAAAATTACCGAAAATTCAGTTTGTTTAGTTAAAAAAGTGCGCTTTAAAGGTAATCATAAATTGGCAGCGAAAAAATTACGTGGTGTGATTTTTACGCGTGAAGATTGGATTATGGGTGTAATGAATAAATCTGGTAAATATGTGCCAGATAATTTAGAAATGGATCGACATTTAATCGAAGGTTACTATCGCAGTAATGGTTATATGAAGGCGCGTGTTGATCGTGTGCAGGTTGACCAAAACCCTGAAACAGGTCACTTTACGGTTACGTTTTATGTGACTGAGGGTGATTTATATACTGTAAATAGTGTTCAAGTAGAAGGCAATGAAATTTTACCGACTGAGCAACTAGTTGATATTATTCAAATTAAGCCTGGTGATATTTACTCAGTAAAAGCTATTCGTGATTCTATGGATGATTTGCGAACTATGTGGGGACAACATGGTTATATTTTTGCTGATATCTCGCCAGCTATAGTTCCAGATGAAGATCGTAAAACTGTTGATATAGCTTTTAATTTTGATTTGGGCGGCAAAGTTCGTTTAAATCGGGTAAATATTATTGGCAATAAAAAAACGCGTGATGCGGTGATTAGACGTAATTTATTGGTTGAAGAGGGTGAAGTTCTAACTTCGATCGAAATGGATTTATCTAAAACTGCTGTCTCTAGATTAAGTTATTTCGATTTTCGTGATGGTGTAAATTGGAAAATTAATCGGATTAGTGATGACGAAGTTGACTTAGATTTAGTTGTGAAAGAAGTTAATACCGGTAAGATTGGTTTCCAAATGGACTGGGGTGGTACACCTAGACGGCATGGTACTGAAAAAAATCCTACTGGTGCACCTGGTTCTTCAGTTAAAATTAATACTTATATTCGTGATTTAAATTTATTTGGCGAAGGCTATTTCTTTGATGTAAACGGTACTTGGAGTAAGAGTGAATGGGGCTTCGCGTCTTCATTTATGAATCCGTATACCTTTGATCGGCCATTGATGACACGCATTGAAGGTTACTTTAAGACGCGTGAATTTTATAATGAACTGCGTAGTGTTGATCCATTTCATGAACGACGTGCAGGTGTAACTGGCGCTGCTGGTTTCGATTGGAATACGATTTTCTTTGGTCGTACTAAATTTGAATATTTATGCTCATTAGAAAAATTTAGTTATGGTAAAACTACGGCAGGGATTTCTAATCGGGTAGTTGTAGATACTAGATTTGATGGGGCAGTATTATTGCAAGATGTTTTAGATCGTCAATTTCAGCCAGCGGTATTAGTAACTTTTGAAAATATTATTAATCAGGATTATCGTAACCGTGGGCAGCATCCATCTGGTGGACATAAGTGGCTATTAGATATCCGCTCTGGTTTTTCAGTTGATAAAGCTAGCGATTATGGTTATTACAAATTTGAATTTGATACAGTTTGGTACAATCAATTAATTGAACGAGATAAATTAGTTTTAGCATTACATTTAAATGCTGGTATTGCTAAAAACATTGGCAATCATGGTGTGCCATATATGGAATTGTTCCACGTTGGGGGTCCAGATAGTGTGCGTGGTTTCTTCTTTGGTGAAATTGGGCCAATGATTGGTGATAACTCGATTGGTTCGACTAAATCATTTATTATTAACGCAGAATTATTATTTCCATTAGCTGGCGATATGGTACTTAAGGGCGTGTTATTTTATGATGGTGGCTCTGGGTGGGGTGTAGTGAATCAAAAACAATTAGAAATACTTGATCCAGGATTAGGTTTAATTAGACATAAGCATTTTGATTACCGTCAATCAATTGGCTTTGGTATTCGCATGACTCAGCCACAACCAATTCGGGTAGATTGGGGCTTTAAGCTTGATCGTCGTCCGGGCGAATCGGCTGGTGAGGTGCATTTCAGTACTTATCGCGAGTTCTAATTCAGAGAGCTTGATTTTTCAACTTAATTTTTTTTAGATTGCCAGTAAATCTAGTGCCAGTTGGTGCTAGCTCGAAAGCGATTGATAATCTTATGCACAAATTAGCTAAAAATAAGTTGTGGTTAGTGCTTTTTGTAAGTACCAATATCTTATTGGTCTTATTGCAGATCTATAAACAATCCATTTTTGTACAATATGCTTATGCACAACAACGCTTAGAGCGTGAAAAAAAGCAGTTGACTAAGCGCAGAGCACAATTAATTTCAGAATTACATGCTCAACAGGCGCATGATAAAATCAAGCGATTTGCTACTGAGCGGTTGGGTATGCACAAAGCCGAATTGAAGCAAATTAAAAAAATGGAGCAATTATAAAAATGGAAATTGGCGTTATTTGTCGTAAGCGCAGTATTATAGTCTTTTTTATATTCGTGATTTTATATTTAATTGTATTACTTAATTTATTTAGCATCCAGATTTTAAATCAAGATTTTTACTTAAAATTAGCGCGCGATCAACATACTATTTCAGTGACAAGTTATCCAGAACGGTCGCAAATTATTGATCGTAATTATAAGCCTATCACGCTTAATCGCGATAGCGTAGCGGCATTTATTTTACCACATAAATTAACTGAGCCGCAAAAATTAAATAATTTTTTGGCTAAAAATTTTCCGGATGCCTATAAGCGCTTAGCTCAGCATAAAAATAAATATTTTATGTATGTACAGCGTCGTTTAACGCCAGCTCAACAGGCTTTAATTAAAAAATCTAATTTAACTGATATTAAGCTAGTTAGTGAACCTAGTAGGTTTTATTTACTAGAATCTTTAGCGCCCTTGGTCGGTGTAACGTCGATCGATAATCAGGGTTTATTTGGTTTAGAGCGTAAATATAATAAACTTTTAGGTGGTGCACCATCGATCTTCGATTTGGAAAAAGATGCACGTTCTGGCAGGTTTTATTTTAAAAAAGCTACTACTCAAACTGGTACCGAGGGCCAAGATCTACAACTCACGATAGATAGTGGATTACAGTTTCTAGCTACAGGTGAATTACAAGAAGTTGTTGATAATTATCAAGCACAGGAGGGAGCGGTTATAATTTTAGATCCAACTAATGGCGATATCTTAGCGTTAGCTAGCACGCCTAGTTTTAATCCAAATCAAGTGAAAAAATTAGACTTAAATTTAACTAAAAATCGGCCCATTAGCGAAACTCATGAGCTTGGTTCAGTTATGAAGCCGTTTGTAGCATTAGCAGCACTAGAAGAAGGGGTAGTAGCCCCAGATGAGCTAATCGACTGTGGTGGCAAAAAAGAAGTTGTAGTCGACGGCATGCGAATCAGTACAGTGTTGCCAGATGGAATAATTCCATTTTGGCAAGTGATTACTAGATCTAATAACATTGGCATGGTAAAAGTTGCTAAAAAACTTGGTCCAAAATTATATGATTATTATCGCAAAATGGGTTTTGGAACCAAGACTAGTTTGGGTCTAGAAGGGGAGCAGTCTGGTTTTGTAAGTCACCCCAAAAGTTGGTCCAATCGTTCGATTGTATCACTCTCATTTGGTTATGAACTCTCAGCGACACTATTACAGTTAGCACAAGCAATGGGGTTGATCGCTAATAATGGTTATTTGGTTACACCCAGATTAATTTTGGGGCCTGCGCAAAACCAATCTAGTTCTGCTAAAATAGATTTAGCTTTACCCGCTCGCACCGAGCGTAGTCGAGGGGAAACTAAGCGCGTTTTTTCTGAAAAAACTATTAGTCAAATGCGTAAGATATTACAAGAAAATGTGCAAGCTGGGACTGGCAAAAAAGCACATATTCAGGGTTATGAAATTTTTGGTAAAACCGGAACAGCTAACTTAGTCGTTAATGGTAAGTATTCTAAGCAACATAATATTTACTCTTTTGTAGGCTTTGTCGAGCGGGGTACTTATAAACGCGTAATTGCCGTTTATGTGAAAGATTCACCACAGCCAGGCTTATTAGCTTCAATGGTCGCAGCGCCGCTATTTGAAAAAATTGCCGAAAAAATGATTATACATGACAAGTTATTAAATTAATTTTAGGAGCTTATTTTTGGGAGATAAGTATGTATATTTTAAATTTACAGGCTTTAGTTACAGATTTAAAAAAACATAAACTTAGTGCTAGTGATCAGCGAAAATATTTTTGTAGTTTAATTTTAAGCTACGGTTTATTTTTACTTTTACCAGTGATCTATCTATTACGTATTGAACAAGATCTATTAGCGCTAAGCTTAACTGGTTTACAGGTGGCTATTTTATTATTAGTGTCAGGATTTAGCTATCGCAAAGTTACACGAAAAAGTAATAGTGCGGGATTTTTAAGAGCGCAGTTTAGCGCTGTAGCATTTGTACAGCTCATGCGGATTTTATTTTTAATAATCTTAGAAGTAGTTATGTTAGCGCTGGCAGCACTAATTATTGGGGCAATTGTATTTTTAGTTTATAAATTAGGTGAATTACCCAGTTTGGCTGGCTATAATTTGCTAAATCACAGATTATTAGCAGGATTACTATTAGTGCTAATAATAGCGCTAGGATATTTATTATTTAAATTTATTGCTACAGCATTGATTAACTCTAAATTGGCCAAGTTGCTTGGGAAAAAACTTAGCCAAGTCTTCGATGAGCGGGAGTTTTCGCTTAATAAATTGCCAAAATTATTATTTTATTATCTGCCAATTTCAATGCGGCCTTTGCGTGGTTGTTTTCACTGTGGCGATACTAATAAACAGCACAAGTGTTTGAATTATAATGGTACGATGCCACTAACGTTATTAGTTGTTGGAATAAATTATTTTACCTTTCTTACTTACTACAATCCCTACGACAATAATTTTTATGCAGCTGTAGCGCTGTGTATCATACTGGGATTATTTCAATTGTTTTGGTTGCGCCAAGTTAATTTAGCACTAGGTGAAGTTCAGCAATAATTATTATGTGATTAATCAAATTTGCAATTTATATTTATTGGGGCTGTAATTAACACGCTAATTTATGACTTTATATTGATTATAAAGCACTTTTTTGGGATACTAGCAAAGTTTATTTGATTAAAAATTTAAGTTGGGATTATATTTAGGGCGTTTTATGAAAAAGCATTTTAAATTTTTACTTATATTATTATCGCTATCTATTAATGGCATGATTAGTGCGTTGGATGACGGGCCAACTGTAAGACGAAAAGATTTTATGGAAGCTCTTTCATATTCACCAGCGCAACGTACGGCACAACGTGGTTGCTTAGATCGGCGTTTTTTTACTGAAATGACAGCAGCACATGTCAGTAACAACTCGGTTAAGCTAGCTGATCTGGCATTTGAACATTATGTTGCTTCTGCATCTTGGGACGTATTTGATCAAGCAGTTGATTCATATAGACAATTTGAGGCATTAGCAAAAGCAGCTTTAGTGGATAAAAAAGCTGCGCACCGAAATATTTTACATAGCGCAGGCGTAGAAGAACGTTATAACTTAGCAGTTGCATGTGCTGCAATAGCTTATAGTCGTTGGCAAGCAGCTGAACAAGCTAAAAAAGAGATTATAAATACAATTGATTTTAAGACTGTTAGTGCCATGAGGGCAGCTGCTATTAAAATTAGACGAGTTCTTTAATTAAAATTTTTAGATAACACTTTGCATTTAAGGCGTTTTATGAAAAAACAATTCAAGTTTTTATTATTTTTATTTTCAGTAGTAGCTGTTAATAATATTGTAAGTTTAGATAGTAATAGTGACCGTGACCGTGAACAACGGCTTTATGTAGTTACAGAGCTTTTTAGGACACAGATAGTTGCAGGGCTTGCTGACAAAGCGATGACATTGTCAGCTGCTAATTGGAAAAGAGTTTTAGATGACGTTATCAGTAGTAGCTTAACAGATGGTGTTAATCCAGCAGATATTTTAAGATTTAAAAAACTAAATTCAGTTATGTTAGCTGAAGGGCTTAAGTTTAGAAATAATTGTCGTGTATTATGGGCTGACAAAAAAACTGCTGAAAGCAGGATAGCTAAAGCTGAACTTGTGGGGGAAGTTGCCGAGAGTGTTAGATTAGCTGCTCATCGTGAGATTATAGCTTGTAATCCGCTTGAGCATGCCAGGTATGCAGAGGCCGTAGGTTGTGCAGCTAGAGTACATAGTATTAGTGTGATTGCGCATAAAGCTCTTGCAGATGCACACAAAGAACTTGATCATGCTTTATTGTATAAGCAATCAGAAATTTTAGCTTTTTCGCGAACTATGGCTGTTACGGCACTAGATGTCTATCCAGAAATACTAGGTGATAAACGCTAAATTTATAGTGGTTTTAGGGAAATATTATGCAAAATAAATTAAAGTTTTTGTTAGTATTGGTACTTCTTTTAAACGGGAGTAGTAATCTTATAGCTATGTCTGAAGTGGCTGCACTTATAGCAGAGTCTGGTTGTTTTAGCGCAGCAGCTTTAATTGAATGCGCCGAATTAGATAAATCAGATCGAATAGTTCTTAGTAGAAATTTAGTAAGTAAGTTATTAAAAGACGAAAGCGCTGCAACAGCTAAAAAAATTGCTAGCAAGAGAGCGGTTGCTGATTTACTGTTAAATTTATCAGAGGATGCTATAGAAACTTATTTAGCAGCTAGACGCGCCAGGATAATTGCAATTGAAGTTGGCAGAATTGCAGAGCAAGCTCGGAATAATATTCATGGCAGATTTACTAGTAAATCTGAGCATAAACTTGCGATTGTAACTTCGCTAGCTAAATCTAATGACGCTGCTCGGGCGCATGCAGTAGCTGACGTTGCTGAAGCATGTTGGCAACTTTCAGTGAATACATTGCCTAAACGGATGGCTAGCGCGTTATTAGATTATAGATTTAAGCTAGCGTCTAGCACAGTAATTCAAGTTCAACATGTTTTTGGTATGCATAAAACTAGACCTGGTAGAGCAGAGCGTGTGGAGGCTTATCGAGATACAGTACGGGCTCAGCGGCTTGCGGGAATTAGTGTTGTAAGTGCAGTTGACAAGCGTTAAATAAATAAATTTTAAAATTATTAATT
>CANKVQ010000023.1 GCA_947486885.1 bacterium | reverse complement strand
TTCTAGTCTTTTTGGTGAGTGAAAGTTTGGTTTTAGAACCTAAATTAAGATTGTGGTAATTATTTTTTTGTAAATAGCTAAATGGTTTAAGTTCCGTTTGATCAGCTAAAACAGAATCTGCTATGATACAGAAAGATGCAATATTACAAGCTTGGCCAATTTTTGAATCACCGTGAATTTCTACGCCAGCACCAATATAACTACCAGCACCAATTGAAACATCTAGATCAATATGAGTGTTCTGTGGCATTGAAAAACGGACACCGTGGTCCATCCAGTAATTAATAATTTCAGCTCGTTTTAATTGTTCTGCGATCCATAATTCGTGCATAGTGTTAATACCACGCAAGCTATCAAATGGACCTGTGACAGTATTAACGATTAAATTTTGCTCAGAAGCTAAATTTACTAAATCTGTAATATATAATTCACCAGTGACAGAGCTCGATTGTAATTTTTGAATATTATCTCGTAAAAAACTGGTTTTAAATAAATAGATTCCAACGTTGATACAGCAACCATCTGTATCAGGATCAGTTGCAGATTGATAATAAGCTTGATTTTGGGCATAATCTTTGGCTTCAATGATCTTAATTTGTTGATTTATTTTTAAAATTTTACCCAGTGTATTAATGGTAGGATCTATATTATGTGCAATTACAAAACTAACTGTGGCTTGATCAGCTAAATGTTGTTGGTATAATTTTTCGATTAAATCAGCTGAAATTAATGGTACATCGCCATTTAAAATTAAAATATGCTCGCTGTCCCAATTATCTTGTGTGCAAAGTAGGGCATGACCAGTGCCTAGTTGTTGTGCTTGGGTGACAAATTCTAAGTTTAATTTTTGCGAGTTTAAGCTATTTGAATTTTTGGCAGCTTGATATTTTTCTAATAAATCAGTTAGCTGTTCTTTTTGATAACCAACAACTAAAGTAATTTTGGTAGCCAACTGTTCCAGTAATTTAACTGGATATAAGATCATTGCTTGACCACAAATTTTTTCTAATAGTTTTGATTTATTTGATTTAAAACGGGTAGATTTACCAGCAGCTAATATGACAGCTTGCAATTGATTTTTAATCACAATTTAACTCCCATAAAAACTTTTTAATATTAATTTAGAAGATAATCTAATTTTGATAATTGTCTATATGTGACTTTTCGCTTTTAAAAACTGCAAAAAAAGCTATTATTTTATACGTGAGCAATTTAAAAAAATATTTTGATTTTAGTTAGTAAAATTTGACTATTAATTGGAGTATTCGCGGAGAGCTGAAGGTTTTATAACGTGCGTTCAACAGGGATTTTTTTTAAACTAATCTTATTTAGTATAATACTAAATTTAAATCTAAATCTTAATCTAAGTGCTGGCGTCATAGATAATCGTTATTTGCCACAATTTGATCCGATGTATTTGCGCAAAGCGGAGCCGGTTGGTTCATTTGATATTAATTTATTAGCAATGTCAGGTGAGCGTGGCCATGATCAAGATGGCAAAAAAGTTAATCTGCCAGAAATTTTTGGTAGATATAATTTATCTAAAGTAGCCTTGGGTTTGCAAAAAACACAGGGCATTAATTTTTTGCAACCAGAATGGCAAATTTTAAATGATATCTATTGGTGCATGGAAGGCAAATTACAAGCACAAGGTGTACATCTGGGTATAGAGCGCCAAATTGCTAAGTGGTGCGCTTTTGGGATGCAGTTAGATGTATTGCACGTTAGCTCTAGAATTGATTTTTTGATTGATCCGGAAACCAAGCGAATCCTAAAATTAGATCAGGGTGGCGTTTTAGAATTATATCGTGCATTAAGTAAGACTAATAAAGCCTTAGGTTTAGATGCAGATCAATGGAGCCAGTCTGGAATTTCAGATATAGATTTGTATTTTAGATTTAGTGTAATTAGAGAATATATCTTAAAATGTCGTCAAGTAGATGCGGGCATTAAACTCGGTACTTATTTGCCATCTGGTGTTTGTCGTGATTTAAATAATCCGGCATCTATTCCGTTTGGCGGGAATGGCCACACTGGTTTATATGTTGAGCTAGATTTAAATTTTGAACTTAAAGAAGATTGGTTTTTGGGAGTATGGGCACAAGTTGTGCATCGTTTTCCATTAAAGCAAGAATTGCGCATGCCAGCAGCTGGATCAACTAAGCCAGAAATAATGACTTTTGGCGCTGAAACAGGACGTGGTGAAGTAGAAGTAGGTACTACATTTGGGGTGCAACCCTTTTTAGTTTTACGGGACTTATTTGATGGTTTCGGTGTTCGTTTAGCCTATACATATCGTCATCATAGTCATGACTGGTGGTGCGATTTGCGTGCTGATAAAACGTTGCCAGTATATTTAAGTAAAGTTGCTGATCTAACTGAATGGCAAAGTGAATATGTCACCATTGGATTAATTTACAATCTTTGGGAATCAGATGATGAACGTTGTAAATCTGTGCCAATGTTTTATTTAAATTGGGATCAGCCCGTTGGATTATTTGGCGATAGTGGAGCAGCGTCAACGCATCGTGCAGCGGTGGGAATTGAAATAGATTTTTAATATTTATATTCAAAATAATAGTTATAGGAATTCTATGGAGAGCTTTAAAAAATTTATACCATCTCGGCGTATTTTTGGTGTTTTTTCTAATGATTTAGCAATTGATTTAGGTACGGCAAATACTTTAATCTATGTTGAAAAGCGTGGCGTAATTTTAGATGAGCCATCAGTTGTAGCAGTTAAAGCTGGGACTAATCATGTCTTAGCTGCTGGTCGCGTAGCTAAAGAAATGTTAGGCAAAACGCCCGAAAGTATTATTGCTTGTCGGCCATTACGCGATGGTGTTATTGCCGATTTTGAATTAGCTGAAAGCATGTTGCGTTATTTTATTCGAGCAGTACATAATAACAAGCGTTTCTTTAGAGGGCCGCGCATGGTAATTGGCGTACCATCGGGAATTACGCAAGTTGAATGTCGGGCAGTGCGTGATTCTGCTGAACAAGCTGGCGCGCGTCCAGGTGATGTTTATACTATTACGGAATCGTTAGCAGCTGCAATTGGTGCTGGATTACCTGTACATGATCCATGTGCGAGCATGATTATTGATATCGGTGGCGGCACTACTGAAGTGGCTGTAATTTCACTTAAAAATATTGTGTTTTGTAAATCGATTCGGGTTGGCGGCGATGAAATGGACCGTGCGATTGTGAATTATGTAAAGCGTAAATATAACTTATTAATTGGTGAGCGAACTGCTGAAAATATTAAAATTAGTATAGGTTCTGTCATGTTCGAATCTAAACTAGAATCGATGGCAATTAAGGGCCGTGATCTAATTTCAGGTGTACCTAAAACGCTTAATTTAACTAGTGCTGAAGTTAACGAAGCATTATTAGAAACAATTCGTAGTATTGTAGACGTAGTGCGTGTGGCATTAGAAAATACGCCGCCTGAATTAGCTGCAGATTTAGTAGATCGTGGGATTGTGATGGCTGGTGGCGGGTCGTTATTGCGTGGTTTAGATAGATTATTGTCACGTGAAACTGGCTTGCCAGTTAGGATAGCAGACGAGCCATTATTGTGTGTAGTTAAGGGTGCTGGTAAAGTGCTGAAAGAGTTAGATTTCTTTAAAGAAGCATTAATGAAATAAAATAAAAATAAAAACTTAGCGAGATTACGTGTCAGAATTTATACCGCGCCATAAAAAACAGTATGGGCAACATTTTCTAAAAGAACAGTGGGTGCTCGACGAGATTTTTAATCGGGTTAAAGTAGATCAAAATAGTTCAGTTTTTGAAATCGGCGGTGGCGCTGGTTTTCTGACGCGTACAATCTTAGCGCAACCGGTTGCTCGTTTATGGGTTTTTGAAATTGACTCGGAGTGGGCAGATTATTTAGCCAGGCAGATCAAAGATGCACGGCTCAAAATTTTAGTTCAAAATATTTTAGATTTTAATTTTAGAGAATTAGCAGCTGATCAACCGTGGGTATTATTAGCTAATTTACCGTATCAGGTTACTTTTCCGATTTTATATTTATTGCAAGCTAATCGCGACTTGTTAAAAGAAGGCGTGATTATGGTTCAAGAAGAGGTTGCCCAAAAGTTATTAAAAAAATCTGGGCGTGATTACGGCTATACGTCACTTTATTTTCAGTATTATTTTGAATTAGAATTATTAGCTAAAATTCCACCGACGGCTTTCGAGCCGCCACCTAAAGTTTATTCTAGATTGTTATATTTTAAACCCAGAGCTAATTTAATTAAAATCCCAGATGAGTTGAATTTTTGGAAATTTATTAAGCTTTGTTTTAAATTTCCGCGTCGAACATTAAGAAATAATTTAGCGCAAACGCATTATAATCTTAGTAAATTAACACCAGAGTTATTAATTTTAAGAGCCCAGCAATTGTCTATCGCTGAGCTCTTAGGTATTTGGGAGTTGATTCGAGATTAAATCTTGTTGCGCTTGCTTAGCCTTTTTGGTTAATCTAGGGACGCGTTGTATATCGTTAGCATATTTAACTAAACAGGCTTGAATCTTAGCCTCTTTCATTTTGGCTAGCGCATAACGTTCGGCACGTACTGAAGATTTGCGAACTTTTTTAGATGTTTGAAATTTAGGTTCATATTTTTGGGCAATTTTACAGACTGTTTGCAGATCGACATGCTTTAAAAACGGGACCATGTAGGGCGCGGTTTTGGTCTGTAAGTTGGGATACAATTCTTTAATTTCGAGTGTATCTTTTGGTGAGCCTTCATTTATATGTACAGTCGCCACTAGTTCATGCACATCTTTGGGTAAATTACGTTCGATAGCTTTGAGCAAAGCTGGAACAATTGCAATCACTGGAATCGGGCTTAGTGGAAACTGTTTGCGATACCAGCGTTGGGCCCAAGCAAAGGTCCATAATTCGGTATGTTTGGGCGCAATAATATGATTGCCGATTAAAAATTGTAGTTCAATTTGAGTTAACTTATCAGGCAGCTCAAAACTATGTTCAACAGTTGGGTCCTGTTTATCTCTAAACATGCAAAAATTATGTGGTAAAAAACGCCAGTGGCAGAAAAAATAATCGGTAGAGATATAATCTGAAGTTTGTGGAAAATCACCTCGGGAATAAAACTGGAAAGCCCGTTTAAACATGGGATGATCGACTAAGCATTCAGTTTCTTTTTGTACGGGTGTGCCAACTAAAATTAATTCAGTGACTGGGACTTCTAATTTATTAATATCATCTGGTTCATATAGACCTAAGTTTAGTGTAATTGTGCCACCATGACTAAAGCCAACCAATCTTAATTTAGGATTAAGGCCCTGAGTATGGTATTTTTTTAAGAGTTCTTTTAGTTCTTTATGATATTGTTCTGCAGCTTTAAGACGTTCTTTTTGGCTTAAGAGTCCTGACCAGCCAAAAGTATAATAATGATTAATACGATCAGGGTGATCTTTTTGGTAAAAATATTCAAAAATATTTGCTAAAGCTGTTGCTCCATTGCTACGTGGTTTACCAATCGGGTGTAGATTAATCGGTTCTAGGCCAAGCCCTTGCATCGCTTGTGTTTTAAAATAAATAGGTGCTTGTCGGTGCCATTCGTTCACATATGAATAATGCGTATCTTTGATCTCGTCTTTAAACACTAAACTTAGTTCATCTAATTTGACATGTGGATGAATGGTGCCATGTGTAAAAACAGTAATATAAATGTCGCGATTGTCCTGGAATGTTTGATTATTCTGGCTTAATATAATTTGAAAAAGGGCAAAAATTAGCAATAAACGCCCTAAAATATTCATATAACCCCCATAATTTAAGTTATTGAACCAGTTTTTATTTTTTAGTTCTAATAACCTACTTGTGCTTAGTCTAAGCTATTAATTGCTCTGTTTTAAATAGTTTGACTAAAAAAATATCAAGTAGGGCATGCAGAGCAGATTGTGCTTTAAAATAATGATTTTATTTTTAGTTTATTATGAACTATTTTTTAAAAATTATAGCTTAATATAAACAGCGTTTTTGGTAATTTTGCTAAATTAAATAAATTTTAATGAAAAATTTGATTTTTAATAACTGCTTGTGTATCATAAAAGCGTCTCTTAAATAAGATAACCTCCATTTCCCCTATCCTGGACGTTCTGTCTGGATGGGGGAAAATAGTTAGCAACGGTGTGTGGGTAGCAATGCCTGAAAAGCAGGAAACCAAAAACAATCATTTTCGCCGTTATCCATATTATTCCAAGAATCGCTATTACAACCATATATACGAATTACGTACGGAACAGCCTAGGTTAGATACCATGATCTGTTTATTACGCTCTTTTTTGGGCGAATTACAGATGTTTGTTTATTCGCTATGGCGTGGCAGTGATCGGTTGCCCAAAAATAAAGATCTTTGGCGGGCTATACCTGAGCTTTTACCAGAGTTAGCTTCAGAAAATTTATTTAATAGTCAGGCTAGTAATAAAACTAGTAATCAAGCCCAAGACTTAAATGTCACTTGGATTGGTCATTCGACTTTTTTAATTCAAGTAGATGGTAAGAACATTCTGACTGATCCCATTTTTGGTAGTGCTACGTTTCTATTTCCGCGGATTTTAGCACCGGGCTTGGCTTTAACCCAATTACCATTAATCGATTATATTTTGATCTCGCATAACCATTTAGATCATATGCATTATCGCTCAATTATGTGGATTAAAAAAAATTCGCCTAACTTAAAACTATTGGTCCCCCGTGGTGATAGTCGCTATTTATTAAAATGGGGTTTCCGGCCCGAGCAGATTATCGAAGGTTTTTGGTGGGAAAGCTATAACTTAGATAGCTTTAAGTTTACTTTCTTACCAGCTTATCATTGGTCCCAAAGATCACTATTCGATAAAAATAAATCACTTTGGGGTTCCTGGATGATCGAAACTAAGCAATATAAATTATATTTTGCTGGTGATACGGCTTATTCTGGCCATTTTAATACCATTGCCAATGAATTTCCGACCATTGATATTGCCTTTATGCCGATTGCACCTTGTGAACCGCGTAAATATTTACATACTTCGCATATTAACGCTGCTGAAGCTGGTCAGGCATTTCAAGATTTGGGTGCTAAAATCATGATACCGATGCATTGGGGCACTTTTCATTTCGGCTCTGATCTATTTGATACGCCGATTCGACAAATTAAAAAGTGGTGGAATTCACATATTTCACAAGAATTGGGTCTAGAAACGCTTAAAATCATGAAAATTGGCGAATCTTATAATTTTATTCAAGACTTAGCTCAGTATAGTCTAAAGGCACCATCTCAGGTTCAAAAATCTCAAAACAACTCTAGTCGCTAGTTAAATTTTAGCTAGATTTTTAATTTTATATAAAACTATTGCTTTAAGTTAAGTGCTTTTATTATTATTAATATAAGTAATATTAAGTCATATAATTTATTTAAAATTAAATTTTTAATTAGGGGTTATAATTATGAATAAG
>CANKVQ010000022.1 GCA_947486885.1 bacterium | reverse complement strand
ATCACAATTTGCTTGTGAGTCATCGTACAGAATAATCTTTTTGGGGATATAGCCTATTTTTTCAGTAATTGTTTTTATGCAATATTTATAAGCCTCTGGTGAGTCTTTAGTTAGGTTAGTTGGATTTACGATTACTTGGCCGTCAAATAAGCTAAATAGCTCTGGATAATCTTGGCAGAGTAATTCATAAGATTTTGGTCCAATATTTGAGAAAACAAAAATTTTATAACCAGCTTGCTTTAATTTATTTAAAAATCTGATAGCACCGGGTATTGGTTTAAAGCAACTGACGGTTTTAGCTACCATCTGGTCAAACTCTGGATCCTGACTATTTTTAGTTATATATTCTTCGATACTAACTCTGGTTTGGCCATGATTCTTGGCTTTTTTATACTGAAGAGCGCGTTTAATAAATTTAAAGCCATGCATAGGAGTCTTGAGAATTTCTTTTATGGCAATCTTATTATCTCGTTCCAAGACGGTGTCATGTAGGTCGATGGCCAGAACTGGGAGATCTTGTTGAGGATTCTTAAGTGTTTTTTCAGAGGCAAGTTCGGTAAAATTGGCCACCATAGTAGTAATTACTAATAAACCTAAGGTTGAACCTGAAAGAGCTTTAAATATAGATTTAGACATGTTATAAACCCCATTTATGTGTATAATATAATCTATTTATTAGTATTACAGGGTTGAATCTATTCGTCAAAGGCTTATCGAGGCTTATTTTTTTAGGGTTTTTATGTTAAAAAAATTTAAAAAAAATGAATTGCAGCTTTTTTTGTTATTCAGTGGGTTATTATTTAATTTTACGATATTTACAGCTGAAGTTGACAGTAAAGGCGGTTGTTCTAAAAGAACTATGGAAACGTATGTAGCGCATAGACTTAAGCGTTATGGATCTGGGCGTAGAGCTCCTGATGTTAGATTGCCGGCTAAAAATTTAGTTGGTATTAATTTAAAACAGTTTATTGAAACTGAAGTGCAACTAAGACAGTTGACTAAGGGTTACATTAGAAATGGTATCACTTCACGAAAACTAGGTGCTGTAATTTGTCCTTTCGAGATTTGTAAAGGCAAAAAGGGTTATAGTTCTTTGTTGGGACATTTAATTTCTTTACATACTGCGCCATTAGTTAGAGCAAATTTTTTAAAACCTAAAGTAAAAGTAGCGACAAAAAGTAACAATAAACGTGCTATAGTTGCAGCTGCAGTAAGTTTACCAGCTCGTAATGAACGAGTGGCGAAAAAAGCTCGTTTAGAATTACCTGTTTCAGTACCAGCAGGAGAACCTGTTCCCATGGCGGCTGAATTAAGTTTCGTGCCGAATTTAGTTGTGCCTGTCGCGAGCAAAATCTTTCAATCTATGCCTTCTATTTTGCCACCCAAAATAATTCCACCAGAGTTTTTTGGCTTAGGTAATATTAGAATGAGTGGTGGCCTAGATAAATAAAAAATATTGGAGAATTTATGTTTAAAACTAATAATTGGTTAAAAAATTTAATTATATTGCTTTGGCTAAATTTTAATTTCGTGAGCTGGGCAGCTGATGTTAGAACTGAACTAATTAAGAGTGATAGAGGGCTAGCGGCGGTTATCGCTGATTATAATTATAAAAGACTAGGAGGGGAAAAAGTGAAATGTATATTTGCTGACTGCTTACAAAATTTGGATTTTAAGGGTGCTAAACTGCATATGTTAGCTTGTCATGCTACTGATGAGCTTAAAAAAGCGCATTCTTTATGTTGTGATAAATGTGACTATAAAACGTTGCAAAAAACCAATTTAAATTCGCATAAGATGACTAAGCATTGTTTAGCGCCAAAAGAGCTAGGCCTTAAAAGATTGCCTAGAGGTATAAAACGACGAGCAGCGGAAATAAGTGTTGCATCGGAGTCTGCATCAGCCTCTAAGCCTGATACAATTAGCACATGTAGAGGAGTAGTTGAGGTAGTAAGAGTTAGTTTTTTTCCCTTAGATGATAGTGCAAAAGCTGGTGATAAAGTAACCATAAAATGGTAGCTTATTTCAATTAATCATGCTAATCAAAAATAAGCTAGTGATTGGGTTAACTAAGTAGTTAGTTTTAAATAAAAAATCTGTGGGAGCTTAGATTTGTGAAGCGGTTAGCTGATTGTACAATTGTAATTTTTGGAATTACCGGTGATTTAAGCCGTCGTAAATTAATCCCAGCGCTTTATGAACTAATTTGCGAACAGCCGGAGCATAAATTTTTATTAATTGGTGCGGCGTTAGAAGATACAAATATTACAGAGATATTAACTGCTGCGCGACCGTATATTAATAACTTAGATGAACAAGTTTGGCAGAAGTTTTTAAAAATTTTTTATTATGTGCCTACTAATCTTAAAAATCAGCTAGATCTAGATAAATTAGCACAGCGTGTATTAGAGCTTGAACAGGCCCAACAAATGCCTGGCTCGCGTTTATTTTATTGTGCCATTGCAGCGCATTTCTTTGGGCAACTAGCTATTAACTTAGCTAAAGTTGGTTTATTAAAACGTCAAGTTTTAGGTTGTAAAAACAATCCAGATGTAGTTTGGCACAGAATTGTTTTTGAAAAACCATTTGGGATAAATTTTAAGTCAGCGCAAAATTTAAATCGTGAAATCTTAAGTGTAATTGACGAATCGCAAGTCTTTAGAATTGACCATTATTTAACTAAAGAAATTGTCGAAAATATTGCTTTTATTAGATTTACTAATCGCATCTTTGAACCACTATGGAATCACTATCATATTGATTGGGTGCAGATTGTACTTAGTGAAGAAACTGGCTTAGAGGGCGGTATAGCTTATTTTGATGATTATGGCACAGTACGAGATGTCGTGCAAAATCATATTTTGCAATTAATTGCTTTAGTTGCTATGGATGCGCCCAAGAGTTTAACTGGTGAAGGTCTTTACGAAGCTAAAGCCCATATTTTACAACACTTAGAATATGTTGATGGTATTTTTGGTCAATATCAGGGTTATTTAAGTGAACCTGGAATTAAACCAGATTCTAAGACTGAAACTTTTGCCGCTTTGAAATTAAAAATTAATGAGCCGCGTTGGGCAGATGTACCGTTTTATATTCGTACCGGCAAGCGTTTAAATCAAAAAGAAACTAAAATCTGTATTAAATTTAAGAGTACGCACTGCTTGCTACCAAAAAATTGTCCCACTGGTGCTAATTATTTAGTGATCTCGATCTACCCTGAAGGTGGCTTTAAGTTACACCTAAATGCTAAAAAACCGGGCGTGCGCGACGAAGTAATTCCAGTTACTATGAATTGTTGCTATGACTGTTTGACTGGTCCTAAAGCGGCGCAAGTGTATACGGGTTTAATAGCAGATGTAATAGCTGGTGAACGAGCTGTAGCCGTACATATGGATGAGATCGAGGCTAGTTGGCAATTAATTGATCAAATTATGGCACATAAGTTACCAGTGCAAAGTTATGTTCCAGGTAGTTTTGGACCACAGGAGTTAACTGATTTTGCTGATAAATATAAATTTGAATGGGTATAAATTTTTAACTTGGGGTAAACTTGTGCAAATTGGTGTGATTGGTTTAGGTCGGATGGGTGCAGCGATAGTCGAACGTTTATGTGCGCGTGATTCCCGTGATTATCGTGTGTTAGTTTATGATCTAGATCCAATAGCTGTTAAGACAGTCGAAAAATTCGGTGCAATTAGTACTGTATCGATAGATCAGCTAGTTACGCAAGTAGATATAATTTGGCTAATGGTGCCAGCAGGTAATTTAATTGACCAGATATTAGCACAAATCTTGCCAGTCTTAAAATCAAAAACTGGGGCAATTATTATCGATGGCGGTAATAGTAATTTTCATGATTCTATTAAACGGGCTAAAGTTTGTGCTGAGCAGCAAGTTAGTTTTTTAGATTGCGGTACTTCTGGTGGATTACACGGTCGCGATTTAGGTTTTTGTTTAATGGTGGGTGGCGACCAAGTGGCTTATGCTAAAATTGAAAAATATTTAGCGGCGATTGCTATACCCAAAGGTTATGCTTTAGTTGGTCCCAGTGGCGCCGGTCACTATGTTAAAATGGTGCATAATGGTATTGAGTATGCATTATTACAAGCGTATGCTGAGGGTTTTGATCTATTAAGAAATAATAATAATTATCTCGAATTAGATTTGGCGCAAGTAGCTGGATTATGGCAACATGGTTCGATTATTCGTAGCTGGTTATTAGAATTAACTCAGCAGATTTTAAAAAAAGACCAAGAGCTTAAAAATATTTCGGGTCAAATTGGTGGCGGTAGTACTGGTAGTTGGACTGTAACTGAAGCGCAGGAACAAAATATTTCAGTGCCCTTAATTAAATTAAGTTTAGAATTACGGGCACAATCGCAGCAAGACCTTGGACAGCATAGTTTTACTAATAAATTGGTATCTTTACTAAGACACCAGTTTGGTGGGCACTCTTACGAAAAATTATAAATCAAAATTTATAGTGAGCTTTTGTGAAAATTATTGATATTAGTTGGCCCATCACGTCTGATATAACTACTTATAAAAATAAGTCTGACGTGCAGATTATACAGACCCATAGTTGGGAAACTAGTGTTAAGCGTGAGTCGCAATTAATTTGTGGCATGCATACTGGGACACATATTGACGCGCCGGCGCATTTTTTGAAATCCGGTTTAACTGTAGACCAATTAGATTTAAATAGTGTAATTGGGCCAGCGCAAGTTCTAGAGCTTAGTTTGGTCACTAATAAAATAACTAAACAAGATTTAGTAAATTTTAATATTACAGCTGGAGCTATTATTTTATTAAAAACTAGTAATAGTAATTTAGCAGCTAATAGTTTATTTGAACCCAATTTTGTGTATCTAGACAGTTCTGGTGCTGAATATTTAGCTAGTAAAAAAATTAAAGCGGTTGGGATAGATTATTTGGGTATCGAGCGTAATCAGCCTGAGCATAACACTCACAAAATTTTGTTTTCTGCAGAAATAATAATTATTGAAGGTTTACGCTTAGCGCATGTAGCCGCTGAAAATTATGAATTAATCTGTTTACCTCTAAATATAGTTGGCCAAGAAGCTGCGCTAGCACGGGCAATTTTGATTAAGAAATAATTATTTTTTCGATACCCAAAGCAGTTTGTATTTCTGGTGCTAAATTTTTAATTCTAGCTGTGGGTTTAACTAAATTTAGTTCGGCTATCGGCGCATCGCCAAAATTTTTAATTAATACTGGTTTAAGGGTATGTTCGCACCAAATTACCGGGTTGTGCACATGTGCTAGCAAGCGGGTTTGGTCAGTTAGATAGATTTGCTGATTCTTATAAATTACTTGTAGCTTATATTTTTGATGCGTAATAATTAATTCTTGAGTTTGTGGGTTGGGAAAATATTTGAAAAAACAGCCACCTAAAAACATAATTATAATACTAGTTAATAGAACTTTTTTGAATTGAGTTTTAGTGGTAATTAGCATGCAAATTATAGTACTTAGAGCAACTAGCGCAAAAAACAGTACTGCTGATTTTGGTAGCCCAATTAATGAGCTTTTGGGTCCCCACTTAGTTAAGTGTAGCCAAAAATTAGTTAACTGTTCCAGTGCTGTAATAATTAGTTGATCAGGTATATTTAGTAACTCGCAAATTGTGATTATAATAGTCAGGGCTAAAAAAATTAATAAAAAGGGTGTAAAAATTAAATTACCGATGGGGCCTAGTGCAGCAATTGGCAAACCCCAAGCAATTAATAGTGGCGCAGAAATTACTGTAAGAATAGCTTGAATAAATAAAGCCTGTGAGATTTTTTTAATGGTTTTAGTGATTAATTTAGCCATTTATATAGTGTAAACTTAAATAGCTCACTTGTCTTAAGTTTTATGTAAAGATATCCCCCTAAAGTATTAACTTCAGGGGGACTAGAGTTATAGTATGGTAATTAAATTTTAAGTGGCACAGGTATCGTTTTTATCGCAAACACCATTGCAGCAATCGTAAGGTCCTGAACAAGGCCCGCCCTTTAAATAGCAACATTTATTATCTTTACAACTACTCTTGCCGCAACAGTTATTGGAATTATTGCATTCGCCACCAACTATAGTACAGCATTTGCCATTTTCGCAGCGTTCATTGTTGCAACATAATTTGGTTTTTAGGTCACAGATACCACCGCTAGCAGCACAACATCTGTCACCCTGGCACTTTTTAGGACCGTCTGCTTGACAACAATCGCTTGGATAAGCACATTCATTGCCATCATTGCCGCAGCAAACTCCATTAAAGCAGCTAGTACCGCCGCAACAGGTTTGGCCTTCAGAACAGTCTTGATTTAAAGGTGTGCAGCTAGCTTTGCTAGGGAGTATAGTTGAAGAATTGGTAGGTTGTATAACTGGGTTGGAAGATGGTTTTGAGGGTGTATTTACAGTAGCCTGTGAAATTATGGTTGTTGTGGCTTTACTAGGTGTTGTATCTGGTACTGGATTTTTAGTTTCAAGTAAAATTATTTCTTCTTGTTCCTCAGCCTCTCTTGAAGCTGCTATAGCAGCTGCTGAATCGCGAAGTTTCAATTGTCGTTGTTTTTTCACATCTTTAAGTTTGGCTGTTTTAGCAGCAGCATTGGCAGCTGAAGTTTTTAAAATTTTAGAGCAATTAACAAAAGAGGCATATTGAGTTGGGTTATTGGTTTGTAAGTCTTTTAAGGACGCCGTAATATCATCTTTACTTGATTCAGCTGGAATTAATGAAGCTACGAAAGTTTTGCAGCCTTTCGCGGTTGTATAGCTTGGATTTTCGTTTTCTATTTTTTGTAAGGCACTGTCTAGTTCCATTAAAATAATACAGTGATCATTAATAATTACGCCATTAGGCATGACGGTCATGCAAAAAATCGCATTGTCTAATTTAGCGCCACAAATATTAGCACCCATTAAATTAGCATTCATGAGATTAGCGAAGGCTAAATCAGCATTTTGTAAATTAGCATATTGTAATTGTGCTTGAGTTAAGTCTGCACCCATTAGATTAGCATCGCGTAGATCAGTATCCATTAAATTTGCTTCAGCTAATTGAGTGTAAAAAAGATTAGCGTTGTGTAATGAAGCACCGCGTAAATCAGCTTTATACAAAATAGAATGTGTTAGATTAGTTTTATCTAAGACAGCATTTTGTAAGTCTGAACGATAAAAAAGAACATTATCTAATTTAGCACCAGTAAAATCAGCCATATGAAAAATACTGTTAGATAAGTTTGAGTAAGATAATATTACATCTCGTAGTAATGCGCGCGTTAAATTAGCCATAGTTAAATTTATTTTTAGCATAATGCTATGGCTAAAATCAGTTTCAATGGCTTGCAGGTTATACATATTAGCAAAAGTAAAATTAGAATACCTAAATTTAGCATGCTCAGTTTTAGCGCCACTTAAAGAAGCTTGCACAAAACTACATTTAGTCATGTTGGCCCAGGCTAACTGTGCCAAGCTAAGTTCGGCTTCAGTGAAATCTGATCCGGATAGTCGACTGTGGGTTAATTCAACGCCAGCCATATTTTTTCGTACATAATTACAATTGCGACAATCTAAATCATCATTCCAGAATGGTCCAACCCAATCCCAAGAAGTGTCAGTTGCTCTAGGCAAGTTATTCGTAGGCAACATTAATATAGAGCTTAAGATTAGTAGATATCTTAAAAATTTCATCATTTTTGATCCCTAACTAGCTTGACCCCCCGATTGATTTTGGACCAACATAAAAAATCTATT
>CANKVQ010000021.1 GCA_947486885.1 bacterium | reverse complement strand
TGATATTTTTAATTACTTTCATGAAATTATCTAATTTCGACGCCCAGATTTTTCAGCGCATTAGTAACTTGCAACTGTATTTGTTCAATTTCGGCTTTTATTAAAGTTTTTTGCGGATCTAAAAACTTATATCTAAAAGTTAAAGCTTGCTGCCCCTGCCATTCTGATTTAGTAAAATTATCGATTAGCTCAACAGAGAATATTAGATCATGCGCAGTTTTAATTGTTCGAATTAGCTGTGCCATAGTTAAAACTTGAGCCACTAAAACAGTTACATCTAGATAATTTATTTGATACTTAGAAATGGGCACAAATTTTTCAATTGGAGCAATATAGTTTAATAAATAATCGAGATCTAATTCAAATATCAAGCCATCTAACTCAGTATCAGCTAAATTAGCCCAAAATTTAGCATTTAATTTACCAACTAAACCAATCTTATAATTATTATTATTAGTATTATGTACCAGCACAGCAGTTTGGACTGGGTCATACCAAACTGGTATGTTATCTAACTCGCTTGTTTTAATTAATTCCCAGCTAATTTCTAATTTTAGAAGCTTAAATAACTGAGTTAAAATATTTTTAAGTTCATAAAAACCATTATTATTAAGACTCCTGCGATTAATTTTAGTAGTCGCTATTATTCCAGCTAAACTAAAATTTTCTTGTGCTCTTTGTTGGGTCTCTAATATCCAGGTTTTATTACATTCGAAAAAATTAAAATAATCGACACCAGTATTTAAATTTTGATAAACACTTTTAATTAAATGCGGCACTAATGAAGTCACTAATCTATACCAGTTTTCCGAAACTGGACTGTCAACTTGAACATAAGTTTTATCTAATGGCTGCCATTGTAATTCACGCAAAAACTGTTCATCAAAAAATGGATAACTATTAACTTCATGCATCTGGCCAGTTGTAGCTAACAGCTGTTTAATTTTACGTAAATTATAAACCCGAGAATTATTAAATGGGATTAGTGCTTTACTTGGTAATTGTGCCGGAATATTACCATAACCATAAAAACGACCCACTTCTTCGACAATATCTTCAGGCAAACTAATATCTTTAAGTACACGATAACTTGGTACTGTGATCATATAAGTTAAAATATTTTCAGGCGCAACTAATTTTTGGGTAATATTAAAACCTAATTTAGTTAAAATATTTGCGATAAATTCTGGCTTAAGTTTAAGACCTAAGCGCTGCTCAATAAAATCATGCGCAACTTCAATTACTCGATTATCTAAGTTAATTTCATGCGTACTATTATTATAATTATTACTATTCGTGTTAATAAATTTAGCTGCCTGATAATTAATCTTTAAATCTAGTAATAATTTTAAATAACGCTCGATGGCTAGTTCAGTTTGTTCAGGGGCTAAACTTTTTTCGAATCTAGCTGAAGCTTCAGTACGCAACTTCAAACGCACTGCTGTACGCCTAATCACTCCAGCATCAAAATTAGCGGCTTCTAATAACACTCGACTAGTGGTATTGCTAATCGCAGAATTTTTACCGCCCATAATCGCAGCTAACGACACCGGCTGATCACCAGACGTAACTACTAAATCTGTATTTACTAAACTAATTTTTTGGTCATCTAGTAACTCAAGCTGCTCCCCTGCATGCGCATAACGCACTCCCACACTATTTGAAATTAATTTATCAGCATCAAAAGCGTGCATCGGCTGGCCTAAATCTAACATCACGTAATTAGTTAAATCGACCAATAATTTAATAGGCTTTTGATCTAATCTGGCCAACATAAAAGCTTGATTTAAATCTGTCGCTGGATTATCAGTGTGGTTAATTAAGTAACTACTAAATTTCTGACAACCAGTTACCAGCTCTAAATCTTCTGAATTCACTTGAGCTATTGGAATTTTAGTTACAAATTCGCTTAAATCTTTTAATTCGAAATCATAAATCGCAGCGATTTCGCGGGCTATCCCACGGTGCCCCCATAAATCTGGTCTATGGGTAATCGATTTATTATCGATTACTAAAACAGCATCTTGCCAAATAATCTTATTTTTCCAACTACCAGTTCGTAAATTTTCTGCGCAACTGATAGTAGTTAGCAACCCGTCTTTAGTGCTGCCTAAATCAGTTAAACTCGCCCAGTTATATTTATTATTATTATTTTTACAAGCTAGATACAATTCACCAACTTTAAGATTAGCTCTCGCAGGTAAATCTAAATTTAGATTTAATTCAGCACTGAAAAATTTATTTTCAGCTAAAATTTCAATTAATGTAAAATTAACTGGATTTAATTTTAAATTTTCACAGCTTTCAATTTCAGCCGTAACTTGATTAAACTTAGTCACCAGCTCTATTAAATTAATTTTATGCCAATCAACAGCTTTAATATGTTCAAAAATCCAGGCAATCGATAATTTCATAACACTGACTCATTACGCTAATTATGGTTTAAGATTAAAAATTCTAATAGTTAACTATATAATTAAACCCAATTAAATATCAAACTAAACTTCACTAATTTTAAATCAAATTTGATAATTAGCTTAAATTAATTGCGACTCTTTAAAGCCTATTAATAAGCACTCGGGCTGCAGCATAATTTCAAAATTAGCATAAACTTGTTGCTGCATTTGACGTGCTAAATCAATTAAATTTTGGGAACTAGCTGATCCAAGATTAACTAACATGTTGGCATGCTGATGAGATACTTGAGCATCACCTATCCGCAAGCTGCCCTTGAAGCCCAATTTATCAAGATAATAAGCTGCATAAATCATCGGTTTTTGATTAATCTGCAACTTCACTTCATGCGCACGAAAATTTCTAAAAAAGCTGCCACAAGTATTTTTATTGGGATATCTATGCGCTCGATAACGCCTAATTTCATGTGCCCGACCTTTAGCAAACGCTGCAGTTAAACTATCAGCAAGCTTTAATTTAAAAGTTGCTGAAATTAAATAATATTGATGAGTCTGCAATTTAGACTGATCATAACCAAATTCAAACCAGCTGTTATCAACAGTTAAGATTTTACCAGTTTGACGCTCGATTACTTCCGCCGAAACTAAAAATTGGCTTAATAAAAATTCAAAAAAATGAATATTAATATAAACCGAACCGCCCACAGAACCGGGAATACCACTGAATTCTTCTAATCCCAATAGATTATTATTTAAGCAAAAATCGATTAGCTCACCAAAATTTACTCCTGCCCCAGCTTGGACCAAAACTTCTGGCGCTAAATAATTTTTAGATTCTAATGACTGTAAATTTTCTTGATATTTTTGGACATCTAAAATTTTAAGCTTATTTAATTTAGGCTTAATTACTAAACCATCGAAACCAGCATCGCTAATTAAAATATTCGCGCCTTCACCCAGCACAAAAATATCTAAATTATTAGTACGTGCAAAATCTAAAGCGCTCACAAATTCAGCTGCTACGCTGGGCGCTACAAAATATTTAGCTGAACCACCAGTTTTAAACCAGTTTAGCTCTTTGAGCGAGACATTTTCGGTGATAAACGCGCTGGCCGCGTATGTGTTTGAGCTGTTACAACTAGATTTTGACATTTCTCACTACAACAATTTTGATATTTAATTAAACAATCAGGACAACCAACATAGTGCTTATTACATGCTGCATTTAAACAATTAGTGTAATCATCACAGGAGATCTCACACAATAAACATTTACCCAAAACATCAGAGTTTACGCGCACTGCTATGCGACCATCAAACACATAATTTTTGCCTCGAAAATAACCATCAGGATAAGCTTCGATATAACGCTGGATACCGCCCTCTATTTGGTAAACTTTATTTGCTACTTGCTTTTGATTTAAATAAGCGGTAATTGGTTCACACCTGACACCAGCGGTACAAAACATTAAAACTTGTTTATCTTTAAAATCTGCTAAATTTTGATCGATATATTCCGGCAACTCTCTAAATCGATAAATATCTGGCGTAATCGCACCTGTAAAAGTACCGATCGCCCATTCAAAATTATTTCTGGTATCTAGCACTACTAAATCTTTAGGTCTATTCGTGAGTAATTCATGCACCTGATCAGGCGTCAAATGCTGCCCGGTATACTCGCGCTTTCGCGCTGCTGCTGGTACGCCCAAATTCACAATTTCGTCACGCACAACTACGTATAATCTGGGAAACAATTCTGCTGAACCGTCACAATACTTATAATCAATTTGCTTAAATAGTTCGTGCTGCTCCATTGCTGCTACATAAGATTTAATTTCGTGATCTTCACCACCTACTGTAGCATTAATACCCTCAGTAGCGATAATTATGCGCCCCTTAAGATTTAACTCTTGGCACAACGCTTTCTGCCATTTAACTATCTGCTCTGGATATTGGATCGTCACGTATTTGTAAAATACAATCAGTTTTCCCATGAAATACTCGCTATTTTTAAACCCAAAATATTAGTAATTATAGCTAATTACTATGCTATGAGCAATTCTGTAATAATTTTTACAATAAATTTTGTTACCTAAGAAGCTCGATTGCCAAGCTTTACCCGTATAAAAAACTAGCTTAAAAAACTAAAAATATTAGACTTTAATTCTTATGATTAATGAACTAATTTTTCTTTTTCACTGTCTAATAGTCAGCTTGCTAGCTACTATCGCCCTAAAATATGGCCAATTAGCACTCGCCAGCCTAGCTGGTTTATATGCTATTTTAGCCAATCTATTTGTCTTTAAACAGGCGTTATTACTAACACTCTGTGTGACCTGTACCGACGCTTACTCTGTAGGCTCTGGAATAGTTTTAAATTTAACTCAAGAATATTTTGGCCCTAAAATTGCTCGCCAGATACTATACTTATCACTAGCCGCACTCTTAATTTTTGTAATTCTAGCTCAAATTCAGTTATATTATTTACCAGCCCCCAGTGATTTTAGCCAAGCAGCTTATTTAAATATTTTGGGTCAGACACCCCGAATTCTCTGTGCTTCGTTACTATCTTTTGCCATTTCACAAAATTTAGATCGAATATTATATAGTTATTTCCAGCAAAAATTTACTCATAAATTCTTTATTTTACGTAATTACAGTTCGCTATTGATTTCGCAATTAGTCGACACGGGCTTATTTACAATTTTGGGACTAGCTGGCGTTTTTAGTAACTTATGGGATATTTTTATATTTAGTTATTTAATTAAAATTATTACGATTATAATCTCAGTTCCAGTAGTTAGCTTTTGTAAAAAATATTTACAACCCAAAACTTAAATTAACATGTCAGCACAGCCATACTTTCGTTTCGAAATTTTACATCAATCTAAAAAGTCCCGAGCTCGTGTGGGTAAAATCTATACACCCCACGGGATTATCGATACGCCCAATTTTGTCGCCGTCGGCACTAATGGCACACTTAAAGCTCTAGACAATCAACTAGTTACCCAAATGGGCTTACAGCTCATGTTTTGTAATACATACCACTTAATGCTCCAACCCGGTGCTGAACAAGTCGCTAAACTGGGCGGGCTACACAAATTTATCAAGCGTGATTTACCGATTATTACTGATTCCGGCGGATTTCAGGTGTTTAGCTTGGCTGGCGGAAAAGTTACTAATGAACTTAAAAGTCGTGGCCAAAAAAACTATGCTAATGGCATTCTTAAAATTTCTGAAGAAGGGGTGCTATTTCGCTCTTATCGCGATGGCGCTAAAATTTTATTAACTCCTGAAAGTTCAATTATTGCTCAGAAAAATCTCGGTGCTGATATTATTATCCCTCTAGATGAACTACCCGCACACAGTATTACTGACTTAGAACTAATTAAATCTCTGGAACGCACGCACCGCTGGGAAGAGCGCTCGCTAAACACTCACTTAGCTGATCCCAAACAACAAGCCATTTATGCCGTAATTCATGGCGGGACTAATCCAGAATTAAGATTAAAAAGTTGCCAAACTTTAAGCAATTTACCGTTTGATGGCTTTGCCATTGGTGGCAGCTTAGGTCAAAACCATGCCCAAATGTTCGAAATGCTTAGCTATCTTATGCCGGCATTACCAAAAGATAAACCCAATCACTTGCTGGGTATCGGCGATCTAAAATCAATCGAATCTATGATCACACTAGGAGTCGACACTTTTGACAGCGCTTATCCTACTAAGTGTGCCCGCCATGGGCTATTATTTACTAGCACTGGCTATATGCGAGTACTAGCTAGTAATAATCGTGATAATTTAAATCCCATTGACCCAACTTGTAACTGCTGGACTTGTCAAAATTATTCGCGCGCTTATTTGCATCATTTATTTAAAGCTAGTGAACTAACGGCTTACACGCTAGCAACTATCCATAATTTGAAATTTATGATCGACCTCCTGCACCACTACCGTCAGCAGATCCAACATGATCAAATTTAACAACGGTAGCTTTTACACCACTCCTACTTCTAGTTATAGCATGTCCACTAGCACCTGTATCTGCCAGTAAATTGGCAATCCTAGCAGCTTCGCTGACAGTACCCCGATCTCTTGATGCATCGCTAAAACCAGTTAAAGAAACTTCGCCCCGATAGCTAGTATGTGTTCCATGTGGCGTAAGTCGCGCTTGCCAATGTACTAGTGAGCCCATACCACCAGAACCATCCACAGTGTGCCGATCCAAACTGCCTAATCGCGCTTCTCTCGTTACCCAATCAAATCTCGCTAATTCTACACTACTATCCATTTCGCCAGCCCCTACCCCTACAGCATCCAAACTTGGATTTAGCGCTTGTCTAGGTCCCAAAGATAACTCTGCCAATGCTAATTCTGCATCAAAAAAGGGGCTAGATACTGGTACGGTCGGTGCTGATCTGGTTAAATCCGGCGCACTTGTAGCTACATGCTCGCTAGCTCGCCCAACTACACTAGCTAAGTCTAGCGCCCTAATACCTGTCGCTACAACACGTTCGCTTTCTGCGCGCTCATCTACATCTACATGCCCACATAAATGTCTATGCGCTAACCCCATGGTATCGACAAGTGTAAGTGCGATGCGCGTATTGGTACTATGCGATCCCACAGAAGCTTGCTCGGCGCCACTTCCAGATTCAGAACTATTGTCTTCTTCTTTAGCTGCACCAAGACTAGCTAATTCTCTAACGCCTACACCTGTGTCCCTATCGGGCACCGGACCGTGTAAACTTTCTAGAAGATCATCATCTATGGCCTGTAAATTAATACTTAAGCCTAAAATAAATATTATTAACCCATTTTTAAATTTTTTAATATTTTTTTTAATTATCATAACTCGTCCCCTATTATAATCACCTAATTTACAGAACTATTTGCGCCTACTGTGAAAATTTATCGCATAAAAAGCAAGCATTTAATAATTTTCATAATTTTTGTGCTAAATTAACTACATGCAAGTAATTACCTCGATTCAAAATTCTAAAATTCAGCAAGTTCGTAAACTACATGACCATAAAGCGCGTACTAAGCAACGGCTATTTTTAGCTGAGGGCTTACGTACAATCGAAACTTTATTATTGCCCAATAATTTATTATTAACACAAATATTTATTACTCCAGAAGTTTGGGACAATTGCTCAGAAAAATTTAAAAATTTACCAGAAAACTTAATTACTTTAGTTAGTAATAATATTAGTCAGAAAATTAGCACTACTAGTACCACAAGTGGGATTTTAGCTGTCTTTAAAACACCCCCGCGTCCATTAGAAAATTTATCTGCGGGAATTGTTTGCGTAGATTTAAATAATCCAGGCAATTTGGGCACTTTAATTCGCACAGCCGCAGCATTAAATCTAAATACTATAGTAACTATAGCTGGTACTGATCCATGGGGTCCCAAAGTAATTC
>CANKVQ010000020.1 GCA_947486885.1 bacterium | reverse complement strand
AGCTAGCTCTCAGCTAGTTATTTATTAAGTAATATTTGACGGGGGTTATACTTATGAAATTTACTAAAATTTTATTCTTATCAGTATTATTTATTTCATATTCTTTAGATTTAATTTCAGCAGCAGATGATAGTTATAAGCCTTCAGTTATAAAAATTTTTGATTTTCAGCCAGAGAAGGGGGAAGGCGTGTTCAATTTGGAAGAGCTTGAGCTCAATCCAGAAGACTATTTTCTTGAGGGTGCTACTTCCATATTCAGTGAAGGCGATGCAAAACAGCGTTTAGCGGAACCAGCAGAAGAATATATTGATAGTTTATTAACACTTAATGCTGCAAATAAATTTGGTAGTGATAGCGCTATAATTAGCAATACACTTGAGGAATTATTAGCTAAATTATTGTTCAGATATAAGTTGAAATTTGAAGCACGTGATGGCACTTTTTATACTCGAAAAAAATGTCAAGAAGATCTAGATAAGATAGTGCATCGGATTGAGGTTCTTTTTAGGGCCAATTCAGCTCTGACAGCTCCGCTTAATAGAAAATCACAAGCTGCAATTGAAAAAATTATTTTGGAAATTTCAGAAATTAGTAGTCAGGATTAGGGACAAAACTGGTAATTTAAATAATTTTAATTTTAATGGAGTATAGCTATGAAATTTTCTAAAATTTTAGGCTTAATAATTCTTTTAAACAGTAATTTAATATTCCAGTTGCATGCGCTAGAAGATGTTTTAGATCCAAACACTAGAAATGAATATGGCGTTACACCGCTAGAAAGTGCACTTTTTAACAACGATCTATCTGAGCTTCAAGCACTAATTGATAAATTCGGTGAAAGAATAGATGTAAACGCCAAAGATGAATATGGCGAACCAGTGCTAAACTATGCGATTAAAAATAGTTCTGCAGCGCTAGTACAATTGTTAATTGAAGCTGGTGCAGACGTAGATGCTACTGATGCGCGTGGTGTTACTGCTTTAATGTTAGCTGCTAGGGATGGCAATGAAAATCTGGTTAGGTTATTACTGGATGCAGGCGCAATATTAGATTTAGAAAATTCTATTGGTGACACGGCACTAATATTAGCAAAAGTTTATAACCATGAAAATATTGCGCGATTGCTGGAAACCGCAGAATTAAAACCTGCTCTGGGTGCGCTTGCAGACTTGACTTTACAAGCAGAGCCAGAATCTATTCCAGAAGCTGTTTCTGATAGTATTAATACTGCTGCTACTGATACTGTTAACAGTGACGGTAGTGGTTCAGCAGCATCAGTTACTGCTAGTAGCGAAACTGCCGGCGACGAAAATCTCGACTCTAAAACAGCAGATTTTCAAGATAGTTTCGAAGCACGACGCAAATATCGTGAGCATGCTAAAGAAAGATTTGGCCAAGATTTAGCAGTTGCTGCTACAGGAGCATCAGAGGAATAATTAAATTTTAGTAAAAAAAGGGAAATTTGTTGAAATGACTGCTATTAAAATTTTACTAATTTTTAGTATTTTAGTTTTCAATTTAATGTGGCAATCGCTAATTATTACTGGCTCAGGTGCACGTGCTAGGCGTAGTTATGCTAGTACAATAACTGAAGTCTCAGAAGCTAAGCTGCTACAGGCATTAGGCGTGGGCGATTATACACTTGCCCAAAAAATCTTAACTGCAGGATTACCCTTAGATTTAAATGCTAAAAATTTAGCTGGTGATACAGCTTTAAGCTTAGCCGCTAAATCCAATAACTCACAAAGTGTAGCCCTGATGCAACGTTTATTAGCTATGGGCGCAGCAGTTGACCTAAGCAATTCGCAAAAGCAAACTCCTTTGTTGCTGGCCATTAGATCTCCGCGTAGCAACCGCAGTGATAAAGTTAGATTATTATTAGCTCATGGCGCAAATTTATATGCTAAAAATATTAATAATCAAACAGCCTTAATGCTCGCAGCTGCAATTGCTGACCCCCATTTAATGCGCTTATTATTAAGAGCTGGGGTAGCAGTTGGGGTAGAAGACGCTCAGGATAATCGTGGTTATACTGCCTTAATGCATGCCATTGATTCAAGCAACTTTGATTTCGATGCGGCTATTGAAACAGCGGAACTTTTAATTGCGGCTGGTGTCAATGTCGACTTGATTAATAATACTGGTGAAACAGCCTTAGATTTAATTCAACGTTATCAAGAAGAAGATCACACTGGGGCTCAAGATGATACTAGATATCAAGAAATGATCTATTTATTGGCAACCGCCAGTTAAGACATTTTTTTGTTTTGAATCTTTTTTAAGCAGACTCTTGCTTTATTTAAAGCTCTTTTTGTATTCTGGTAATATAAATAATAATAATTTTAATGGGGGCACGAACATGCAATTTTTTAAAATTTTACCAATCTCTTTAGTTCTACTACTCAGTATACAATGGCAATCGCAACTTAAATCAGCTGATCTTTTAGATGATATCTATAGTGGTGCAGTCGAAGTAAAAAACTTAGACCCGCAGCTACTTACAGCCATTCGAGCTGGTGATATTGAAAATATAAATTTTCTTTTAAATGACGCGAAGACTAATCCTGACGTTACTGATGATAGTGGTAACACAGCACTTGATCTTGCTATTGCAAGTGAAAATCTAGCAGCTATTGGTTTATTATTAGCTGCTGGCGCTAACGTTAAGACTGTAAATAAGTATCATGATATTATTTTTAATCCAGTTTTAATTAATGCTGTAAAAACTGGTAACCCTGAAGTTGTGCAATTATTACTTGCAGCGGGTGCTGATTTAAATCTAATTGATGAAGCTGGTGATACAGCACTAATGATAGCGCAACGCGAAGGTTATGATGAGATTGTGAGCTTGCTCGAAACAGCTGCTTTATCCAAAGATCAAGAAAATTTGGCACCTTTAGGAGTTGATAGATTTAAAGCTAGAGCAGTGTATGGGGAACATGTGAAAAATAAGTATGGAACAGTTTTAAATATTAACTAATTTTATTTGCATAGCAATCACACGATTTAGCGTTAGAGTAGCTCAATCTAAAATTTTTAGACACAATTTTGCGCTAATAACTAAATATTTGCTAGACTAGTTAAGTTTTTAATTGGTCTAGCAAATATTTTTGGTTTTAAACTAAAATTTTAGTCTGAAAGTCGTCATGCAAAAATTACCGGATATTCAGAAAAATTTTCCCGAATGGTATCAAGAAGTAGTCTATCAAGCAGAACTCAGTGACAATGCGCCGGTGCGTGGCTGTATGGTAGTACGGCCCTATGGCTGGGCAATTTGGGAAAATATTCGTGATTATTTAGATCTTAGAATTAAAGCTACGGGCCATGAAAACGCCGCTTTTCCACTCTTAATTCCAGAAAGCTTTATTAAACGTGAAGCAGAGCACGTTAAAGGCTTTGCGCCAGAATTAGCCGTAGTGACACATGCTGGTGGCAAAGAGCTCGAAGAGCCGTTAGTAGTCAGGCCAACTTCAGAGACTATTTTTTACTTTATGTTTAGCAAATGGATCAAATCTTATCGTGATTTGCCTCTAAAATTAAATCAGTGGGCTTCGGTAGTGCGTTGGGAAATGCGGCCGAGACCATTTATTAGATCAACAGAGTTTTTTTGGCAAGAAGGGCATACGGCGCATGCTACTTTTGAAGAAGCACAAACTGAAGCGCTACTCATGCTAAATGAATATGTCACATTAGCCCAAGATTACTTAGCTATTCCAGTGTTAGTCGGCGAAAAATCAGCCAGTGAAAAATTTGCTGGTGCTGAGAAAACTTATACCTTCGAAGGCATTATGCCCGATGGTAAAGCTTTACAAATGGGTACTTCGCATATGCTCTCGCAGAGTTTTGCGAAAGCTTTTGAGGTTAAATTTCAAGATCAAAATGGTCAGATGGCGTACCCATATTTTACTAGTTGGGGAGCAACTACCAGATTAGTCGGTGCTTTAATCATGGTCCACGGTGATCAAAATGGCTTAGTGTTACCACCTAAAGTAGCGCCTGTTCAAGTAGTAATTGTGCCAATTTTACGGGGCGATCTTACTGAGAAGAATAATATTATTTTAGCAGCGCAAAATTTAGCTGACCAATTAAAGTTAGCTGGCGTACGCGTTAAGCTCGATCTTGATGAGCATAAAACCCCGGGAGCTAAATTTTATAAGTGGGAACTCAAGGGTGTACCATTAAGAATTGAGCTGGGCCCAAAAGACTTAGCCGCCAATCAAGTAATTATTACTGACAGATTAGACTCGCAGAAAACTACACTTGCTTGGCCCGAAATAGTTGCCCATGTGACTAGCAAATTAGAGTTTTTACAAGCAGAGATGTTTAAACGTGCGGAAATTAAGTTTAAGCAAAATTTAGCTACTGGCGCTAAATTAGCTGATTTTGGTCAAGAACTTGCTGGTACTGGCGGGGCATATCAAACTGGTTGGTGTAGTTCGCCTGATTGTGAAGCGCAATTAAAAAACTATAAAGCTTCGATTAGATGTATTTTAGCTGAGAAAACTCAGGCTAGTTGTTTTAATTGTGCGGAGTTTAGCAAATCAGATGTGATTGTGGCAAAATCTTATTAGAGAGCAAGTTTATGGAGCAATATATTGGGCAATTTGAGATTTACTTATTAACTGAAAAGCGGGCTGCGCGTAACACTGTCAGTGCTTACATGCAAGATTTGCGCCAGTTTGAGCAATATTTAAGTAAGCGTGAATTAAGCTTTGATATTCTAGATCTAGTGCAGCTAAAAGCTTACTTGACTTATTTACGTAAAAATAAGTCACTTTCAGCCCGTTCTATGTCCCGTAAAATTTCGGCTTTAAAAGTTTTTTATAATTTTTTAGCGCGCGAACATGATCACTTAAATTTAGCGCAAAGCTTAAGTTTGCCTAAATTAGAAAAGAGATTGCCAAAATTTTTAACTGAACTAGAAATCGAGCAATTATTAACTTGTGCTAATCAAGATAAAACTGATCTGGGCGTGCGTAATCGCACTATGATCAGCTTACTCTATGTTACCGGCATGCGCGTGAGCGAATTAACTAATCTAAAAATTTCAGATATTAGATTTGATACCGGTTTCATTACGGTCTCTGGCAAAGGGGGCAAAGAGCGCTTGGTGCCAGTACCTAAAGAGTTTTTACTAGAACTCGAGCAGAACTATTTAAAAACTGCACATGCTAATCTTTTGGGTAAAAGTAACTTAAACAGCTCGGCTTGTTTATTTCCAGTCTTATATGGGGCCAAAATTAGGCCTATCACCAGGCAAGCTTTTTGGCAGATTTTAAAAAATTTAGCTAAGCAAGCTAATATTAAATCTGAGTTGTCACCTCATAAATTAAGACACTCGCTAGCGACCCATTTATTACGTAAGGGGGCAAATTTAAGACTTTTACAAATGTTGCTAGGACACGAAAATCTTTCAACTGTGCAAATCTATACTCATGTTGACGTCGATTATTTACGCTCAATTTATGATAAGCGACATCCAAGATCTTAGCTAAGAGTGATTTTAAAAAATTTTAAAATCGCGCCAACTTTTTATAGCAATATTTGAGATTTCTAGCTCTTCACGTCCACCATAGATTAATAGACCCTGTTTAATTCTAGCTAGTTCTTGCCAGTATTCTAAGCCTGATAAGAAATTAACTTGGATTGTCATACTCGCTTTGATTTCGATGGGTAGCAGTTCAGCACCTTGCTCGATTAAGCAATCTACTTCGTGACCGTGACTATCCCGCCAAAAGTAAATTGTTGGGGTTTTAGCGCGATTGTAAAATTGCTTATAAATATCTGCAATTATTAAATTTTCAAACAAAGCTCCGCGCATGTAGTGCTGCTCTAGCTGCGCGCTAGTTTCGATATTTAACAGCGCACACGCAATCCCAGTATCATAAAAATATAATTTACTACTCTTGGTTAAACGCTTGTTAAAATTTCGATGGTGTGGCTGCAATAAAAATATAATATAACTAGCTTCGAGAATAGTTAACCAAGCGCGCACGGTAGCGATATTAATCCCAGCATCTGTAGCTAGTGCAGCAAAATTTATTAATTGTCCAGCGCGTGCCGCACATAATCCCAGAAATTTTTTAAATAAACTAAGATCAGTCACATTAATAATCGCACGTACATCACGCTCTAAATAAGTCTGAATATAACTGGGATAAATATATTGGGGCGCCAAAGCATTTTCAGTAAACACTCGTGGATAACAACCGCGTACAATGGCCGTTTCACTAAAATCTGCTTGTAAATTAGCGTTTAGAATTTCTTGATTAGATAACGGCAACAGTGTTAAGATTCCTACGCGACCAGCCAACGATTGACTAATCGCTTGGTTCATTAAAAAATTATGCGAACCAGTTAAAATAAAAAACCCCGGTCGTTTTTCGCGATCAACAATTACCTGTAAATAAGAGAGCAACTCAGGCGCATGCTGAAATTCGTCGATAATTACCCCAGGGTGAGCTAAAAGTTTTTCCAAAAAACCGCGTGGGTCTAATAGCGCTATGGCTCTTTGATCTAAGTTTTCTAAATTTAGATAGAAATACTGGCTAAAAACAGCTTGAGCTAGCGTAGTTTTACCTGATTGTCGCGGCCCTAAAAGGGCTACTACGGGAAAAAATCTACTAAAAGCCAGTAATTGTTCAGTAATATCGCGCTTAATAAACATAAGAATATCTCTCACCTGAAAATTAATTTAAATTTAAGTTAACTTGGCTAAGGTTGTGTAATTATGCTAGTTGACTATAAGATTTGCACAACTTTAATGCTAAAAGCAAGAGTTTATTGAAATTTAGCTAATTTAATCGAACTATTGCTTTATAATCAGCCAGTTTGTTAGTTTAAGTTTGTATAACTTAAGTGGGTAGTGTTATTTTTTAATTAAAAAAGATCGGGGGGGTTATGCCTAGCGCTAATTTTTCTTTAATACTTGCAATATGCTTGTATATAAGTTCTAATTACGAGCTTAAAGCTGTTGTAATAGACTGTCCACATGGTCGCGAAAGCATGTTAGCTGGTAAAGAACTGGCAACCGGACAAATTTGTGGACATGCCGAGAGTAAAATAAACACAGATTTGAAAACTCTAATAGTTTCTCATGAAGGTTGCTGCGATGAAGAGCTAGTCGAACGCCAACGAATTAATCCTGCTAAATATAAACTTAACTATTATACGAGCAAATATAACCCAGATGCTTCTTACTAAGCACTAACTCTGATTCCAGTACCAGCTTTAGCCCTAGGCTTTGGTGTTTTAGGATATCTAGGCGGCAGGCCTGTGCGATCTACGCTTTTAGCGCTACCTATAGAGCTGGGTGGACTTACAGCAAGACTAGGTGTTCTAGGACTAAGGGCTCGATCTAGCGCTTTTAAATCCCAAGCGGCAGCTCTACCTGGTGCTAATTTTCGTACGGCAGTTCCAGTTTCCATAGCATTAAGTTGAACAGTTAAAGCTAAACTCAAACTCAAAAAGCTTAGTTGTCTTATTACCAATTTTTTCATAATTAAAATAGTTTCAACATGGGTATTAAAACTATTATTTTTAACTCTTTTTTGATTGACAAAAAACATTTTATTCCTTTGTTATAGCGCTTCTTTTAAAAGAAAAATTTAACTGCTACAATAAAAATATCGCATTGAAATTTCCCTTTTTTTCTGTTTACTTTGCTAAGTTAAAATTTAATTTTTGCGAACACCATTTGAGGACACCTTATGTTAAAAAATATTTTAAACAATAACTCTTTGAAATATATCAGTTTTTGGCTATCAAACGCAATGTTTTGTGTATTAGCTAAATTTTGTTTTAACTGGCCGGGAAATTTTAATTTAATTTTTGGTTTGCAATTATTTTTAGCACAATACTTTGGACCAATGGCGTTGGGAACATGGACAGCTTTTAATATTTTTAGTTACGATTTGCTTACCGAAAGCTTAGGGTTTTGGAGTGTGGTAACTAGTAGTAGTTATTTTTTAGTAAGTTTATTAACTAAATTTTTTATTAATTCTCACAAATTAAAGCTAATTAAGCACCAAAATTATAGTTTTATAAATTT
>CANKVQ010000019.1 GCA_947486885.1 bacterium | reverse complement strand
TAACACTGTAAGCCGTGGGCTTGTAATAGTGTTTGTAATTCAGTTGGGATAATAGTTTTTTTATCAATAGCATAGTTGGCTAAACGATCGGCTGCTTGGTTGTTTTCACGTAAGACATGCTCAGCAGTATAATCTAGATTAGCTAAAAGTTTTTCAGCTAAACAGTGCAATTTTAATAATTCAGGATTGCGAACAGCATATACGTGATTGATTTGTCTAATTAATAGTTCTGAATCAGAAATAATTCTAAATTTATCAGTTGGTTTTAAAATATTTTTGGCACAAATAATACCCAAAACTAAAGCATAATACTCAGCTTGATTATTAGTTCTAATGCCCAGAAAAAAACTACCTGTATATAATACGCGACTTTCGCCCATAATATATACACCCGCACCAGATGGGCCCGGATTACCACGTGAAGCACCATCGATAAACAGTTTAACTACATTCACAAGTTCACGTCAGATATAAAAATCTAAAACAGCCGCGACATTCGACTAGGCGATTGTCATTAAGGGCATTTATATCTTGCTGAGTGATATCGTAAAAGCAGGCCATACAAGAGCCATTAACTACTTGTACCACTGGATTTTGAACTCGTGTACGCATAGTAGAATATTTTACTAGCCATTCAGCAGGCACACCAATTTCTTTGGCTTTACGTTCAAGTTCATAATTATTAATTTGTTGAGTTAAAGCTAAGATTTGTGCTTGCTTAGTATTAATATTAGCTTGGATATCAACAATTTTATGATTTAATGCTTCTTTTTGTTTTTCGAAAGTTTGCTTAGCAGTTTCTAACTTAGTCCAAGCTTGCACTAGAATCAATTCGTTATTATGTTGTTGCTCTTTAAGATATGTAATCTCTTTTTTTAGTGCTGCATATTCTTTTTTGTCTTGTACTTGATCTAGCTGATTTTTTTTAGTTTTTTCAGTAGCATCCAGTTCTTGATTAGTTAATTCAGTAGCATCAACTGCTTTTTGGGCAATTTTTACTAAATCATGTGCTACTAATAATTCATGCTCTGCATTAGTTAATGCTTGTTTTAAATTGTTAATATCACTTGTCAAATCCTGAAGTTGTTTTCGGATTTGATTGTTTTCCTGATCGAAGCTAATCAAAGCTACGAATTTTTGAAACGGAGTAACTGTGGTCGACATAACACTATCCCTTATAGTTTAGCAACATCTGGTGGGCCCACCAGGACTTGAACCTGGGACCTTTCGGTTATGAGCCGACTGCTCTGACCAACTGAGCTATGGGCCCGATGATGCGCTGTTGTTTGCCGCAAATATAGATTGCATTATAGCACAAATTTGACGAGATTTCCTAGGGCCTAATCAAACCAACTATTAATTTCATTTAAAATTTTTTTTGTTTCAGCAATAGATTCGATTAATGGTGGTTCAATAATTATGGGAATAGTATGAATTTGCGGTTGTAATAAAAAATGTTTTAAAGCCAATTTACCAATATGTCCTGTGCCTGGGATAGCATGTTTATCTATCTTGCGACCCAAAGTTTCATTAGTGTCATTTAGGTGAATTAAGCAAACTTTTTCAAAACCAATAGCGCTATCGATCAAATTTATAAATTTAGTTTGTTCTGCTAAATCGTGTAGATTATAACCATGGGCATAAGCATGACTAGTATCGATACAAAATAATAATTTATTTGGTTGTTCGATTTGCTGTAATAATTCATAAAAATCGCTAAGATCACTGCCAATAGTTAAATTGCCGTGCGCAGTATTTTCTAACACTATTTTTATCATATGATTTTCGTTTAAAATTTGATTTAGCGAGCTAGCCAAAATGTTAATACCCATACTTTTAGTATGACCTTCAGCTGCACTGCCTGGGTGTACAACTAAGTGGGTAAACTCTAATTGCTTAGCAATATTTAGCTCACGTTGTGTAGTTTTTAGATTAATTTGATTATCACGACAAAGATTAATCCAGTAAGATCCATGTAAATATAAGTCTTGAAAATATTTGTGTCGCAATTCTAAATAACTAGTCTGGTCTTCTGGTGTAATTTTAATATATTTGCCAGACAGTGTCATGGCAAAAGTCTGAAACAATGGAACATTTAAAGTAATAGCTTGCTGAATAGTCTCTGTGAATGTGGCAGCTGGTCGAATATGAATACCGATTTTTTTACTCATAGTCACCCAACTTGATAAACTTAAACCTGTTTTAAGCTACAAATTTAAGTCGGTTTTTAATGTTTTTTCATCAAAAAATTCTTTCAAAATCTCAAAATAATCTGTCGTAATTATTTTGAGATCTGCAATACTTTGCGCTTCAAATCTAATACTTAAAACGTCTTCAGTGTTCGATGCTCTAATGCCACCCCAACCAATTGCGCTTTCACTACGTACGCCATCAATATCGATAATATTTAAATCAGTGCGTCGGGCTAAAATAGTTTTAGCATGATTTACGATCAACTCTTTTTGTTCTGGATGACAATGAATTCTAATTTCAGGAGAATAAACAGTTGTTGGTAACTGTGACAAGAGTTTTGTTAAATTTGTGTTTTCAGTGATTAAAATCTCACAGAATCTTAATAAAGCATATAGCCCATCGTCATAGCCCAAGTAACGATCAAAAAAACAAAAATGGCCGCTCAATTCACCACCCAAAAGTGCCTGGTGCTGGCGCATGCTGTTTTTAATAAAAGCTACGCCACAGGGTGCCAAGATAGTATTTACGCCAAACTGGCTTAAATAATTTTTTAGGCTAGCCGAATATTTAATATCGCCCACAATAGTTAAGTTTTTAATATTTTTACTTAAAGATTTAGCAAAAACAGTTAATAGTTTGTCATTGGGTACTAAAGTGCCAAATTTAGTCATTAAACCAACGCGATCTACATCGCCATCTAAACCAGCACCAAATTCTAGTTCTGGGTCTAAAGTTAGTGCTTGTTGTAAATCTAGCATATTAGCTAGCTGGGTCGGGTCTGCCTGATGATTTGGAAAATTACCGTCTAGCTCTGCACATAATAATTTTACGTTAGGCCAATTTAATTTTTGCATTAATTTAGGTACAACCGTACAGGCGGCGCCATTACCGCAGTCTAAAGCAAATTTTAGTTCAGAGTTTTTTAGGTGCTTAAATTGTTCAGCTAAGTAGTCTGTATATTGTTCGATAAGATCTTGTTCACGGTAGCTGCTATTAATTACTCTTACTGATTCGCTTACTTCTGCTTGTTTGCTATCGAGTATAGTAACATGTCGAAGTGCTTCGTCAGTCAACTTCGAGTTTTTCACCCCACTCACCCCACTCACCCCGAGCGTAGTCGAGGGGAGTTGAGCGATGTTGCGGGTATTTTCGCTAGTTATTTTTAAATATAAATCTCTAATCTCAGTAATCTGGGTATCCCATAAAGTTTCTCGATTTAAGACTAATTTTAGACCGTTATACGCTTTAGGGTTATGCGAAGCCGTGATCATAATGCCAGCTTCGACTGGTAATTTATGCGTAGCAAAATATAAAACTGGTGAAGAACAGATTCCAATAAACAATACATCTAAGCCAGAGTCTAATAATGCCTGGGTGACCTGTTCTTTAATCGCGGGCGAATGTAATCTACCGTCCATGCCTAGAGCAACAGTCTTAATTAATGGCTGATGTTTTTTAAAATAAGCTGCAATTGCTAAAGTAATTTGGTAAATATCAGCGATCTTAAAGTCGATATCAACTTTACCACGAATGTCGTATTTACGGAAAATCTGTGTGATCATAGATATATCCCAAGTTACGTTAAATTCATTACTAGCACTGAATTTTGATTAATTAAGAGTCGGCAGTGATGGTCCTAATTTACGCTGACTATGAGCAACATGTCCAGCAGCCCTAATGGCAATCCGGTCTATTTCAGATTCAATTCTTCTTATTGTGTTAGTGATTTCACGTTGCCATTTCAAAGTTATAGGCAAAATTGGGGGTTCTTGACGTGCGCGTCGGCAGTCATCAGCTTTTAAGTGAGTCCTCAGCATAGTCAACCAGCTTCTTCGTTGATTTAGATCTATGATGTGATTTAGTTCAGTAAATCTGTTGTGAATAACTTCATGATTTGGATATCTGATTTTAGCCAAGCTGGCATGAGCTGAAGCAGCTGTAATAGCCGCAATACTTGCGCCGCTTGTTGTTTCTGAGTTACCACCGCCCATGGTCCAAATTTGTGTTGAGCTTAGTGATAGCGCTAAGATCAGGCCCATGGTTAGTAATTTTTTTGAATTCTTAAAACTCAGTGTCTTAATTTGCATAATTTTATTCCCAAATAATTATCCAATAACTAATTTTTAGTTTACCAGATTGGGTTATAAAATATAGTTTTAAGTGCTGGTTTAAGCTATATTTTGACTTATAGGCTGGAAATTTATGTGATTGTGTTAATTTAGGTTTGTATGTTGCATGGTAACGGTCTATTGTTTCGGTAAACTCAATTTTAGTATAAGCTAGCCAGTAGCTAAAATTTTATAATTTAGAACTCAAAATTATCTAACTTATCCAGAATTATCAAGAGAATTATCAAGCAGTATTGTGAAGCAATATTTATGATCCCACTAAAATTACAGTTAAAAAATTTCCTGAGTTACGGCTCCGAGTTGCAAACTATCAATTTCGAACCATATAATTTAATTTGTTTGTCTGGAAAAAATGGGCATGGTAAGTCAGCTTTATTAGATGCGATGTGTTGGGCAGTTTGGGGTGAAGCGCGCAAAGTATCAGCAGCTTCTAAACCAGATATGGGATTATTACGTTTAGGTCAACGTAATATGAAAGTAGTTTTTGATTTCGAATTCAATCAGCGCAAATACAGAATCAGACGAGAATTTAGTTTTAGTTACAACAAAGCTTATGCTGTACTAGAATTTGGTTTAATTAATACCCAAAATCTCCCAGAGTCTACAGACCAGACTTTAAACCCTGATTTAAGTAATTCTAACACCCAAGATAATTCTAATAATTTCGAGTTTATGCCGTTAACCGAGAAAACTATTAAAGCTACCCAAGAAAAAATCGAAGCCACTTTGGGTTTGAATTTTGATGCTTTTGTAAATTCCGCTTTTTTACGTCAGGGACACTCGAATGAATTTTCTAAAAAATCCCCAGGTGAGCGCAAACAGGTTTTAGGTGCAATTTTAGGTACTTCTAAATATGAAAATTTACGTAAGCTAGCTTTAGAAAAAATTAGACTAGCTGAAACTGATAAGCTGGCGTTAGATAAATTGCAACAGCATTGGGCAACTGAATTAAATAAATTGCCTGAGATCCAAACTAATTTTGCGCAAACTCAAGCGGAATTAAAATTACTGGATACTCAAATACAAGATTTGAGCTTAGAAAAACAGACTTGTGCTATAAAATTAGCTGAGCTAAGTGGCTCACGGTTAGATTATCAGCAAAAATTTAATAATTTATTAGAGCTAAGAACAGCTTGGCGGCAGGAGCACAAATTACAGTTAAATTTGGCCCAGATTAAACAAAACCCAGAAAAATTATTAGCGCAGCAAAAAGTTTTACAACAACAGTTGGTGGCTTATCAAATAACACAGCAACAGGAATTACAATTACGCGAACAGCTCTTGCAATTAAAATCGCAAACACAGGGCTCGCTAAACCAACAACAGTTGCAATTAGAACAGCTCAAAGCGCGCACTATACAAGCACAGCAAAGTTTAGCCCAACTAGCACAACAGCAAGCACAGCTAAAACTTGAGCAAACGCAATTAGAGCTAAATATTAATACACAAGCAAGCTTTATTAATCTAAATGGGATCAATAGTTCTGATTTTAAGTTATTTGAAAAAAAATTCGAACAGCGCAAAGAGCTCTACCAACAACTGATTTCGCAGGGCAATTTTTGCCAGAGCAAACTGGCTAATTTAAAAGAGCAATTATTAAGTCGTACAGCAGATACTATAGATGTAGTAGGTACAGCAACTTGTAATTCATGTGAACAGTCGATTACGTCTGAACAACAAGCACGTTTAAATATTAAGTTGCAAGCTAGAATACAGAATTTACAACAGGTAATTAAGCAAATTGGCCAGATCTTAAAAAATATTAAAGCTCAGTTGGTTACTCAGTATGCAGATCTACAAGCACAGCTAAAAGCCCGTGAGACTGTGGCGATAGCGCAAGCTAATTTACTAGATTTACGGGCTAAGTCAGCAGTTATACTGGTTCAATTGACGAATTTAATTATTGAATATAATTCTCAAGAATCAACTACTAGTGAGTTATTATTACAGCTAGAACAAGTACAGCTTTTATTTACGCGAGCGCAACAAAAATTTAATTTATCTGTGACACAATTAGAGCAAACTATTCAAGATTTAAATTATAGCCCAGAGCAGCAGGTTAAATTATCGCAAAAATTAGCACAGTTAGAACAGCTTTTACCCCAGTTGCAAAATTTGCAATTAGTGCAAAATCTGCAACAGCAGCGTTTAATTGAAATTAGTAATTTAATAAAACAACTGAAACAGCTAAATCACAAGCTTAAATTACTGGCTCCAGTGGTAGAACAAGTTGCTAAATCAGAGCAAGAATTAACTAGCTTGTCTGAGCGTAAATTAACTTTAACCCAGCTCTTAGGGGGACTAGAAAATCAGCAAACTAAGTTATTACAGTTACAAGCTCAGTATCAGGTACAAGTAAAACAGTTGGCTAGTTTAGACCTAGACTTACTAGATTACAAAGAAATTGCGTTAGCGTTAGGCAAAGATGGGATTCAGGCTTTATTAATCGAAGAAGCAGTGCCTGAAATCGAACGAGAAGCGAATATTTTATTAGCTAGATTAACTGATAATCAAATGCAATTAACTATTGAGTCACTACGAGATCTTAAAAAGGGAGGTTCTAAAGAGACTTTGGATATTAAGATTTCAGATAGCATGGGTATTCGACCATATGAAATGTTTTCTGGTGGCGAAGCGTTTAGAATCGATTTTGCTCTGCGTATAGCTATTTCTAAATTATTGGCTCAGCGGGCCGGCACTTCTTTGCAGACTTTAATGATCGATGAGGGTTTTGGCTCTCAAGACGAAGAAGGTTTGGGTTATGTCATGGACGCAATTTATAAAATTCAAGATGATTTTGCTAAAATTATTATCGTATCGCACTTATCAGCAATTAAGAATCAATTTCCGGTGCATTTTACGGTAGAGAAATCTGCTACGGGTAGTCAAATCACTATATTACACCAAGATTAATTAAATAATTTAATTATTTACAACGTGCTGGCACGTGGTCTTAAGCCGAATTTGCGGGCGCGGGAGTCCCTTTTAATGGCTATTCTTTCGGCTAATTGTTGTCTGCGAGATATTGCTAGTCGTTGTTCAGTATATCTGCGTTCATGAGCTAAGTCTCGATCATATTGTCTAAACGCGCGTACAGCTCGATTATAACTAGAATTATCGCTATCTGTAGAGTGATGATCAAAAGGAGTATCAGTTCGTGGGACGGCTTCTGTGATACGTGTAACTGCTAGATATTCAGCTAAGACATCTACTGGTGGTATATCCCTGCGTACATCTGGTTCTCTAGGGTCTCTTAAATCTACGATAGGTGCTATACTAGCTGAGTTTTTAGAACCGCAAAGACCAGCAAAGCTTGATGTAGTTGCTTGTAATATTAGCACTAAACAACTGACTACTTGGTAATTAATGGTATTAGATATATTTTTGTAGCTCATTTGTGCCTCTAATAAAATTATGCTTCTTTGGCTTCATCTGACGATCTGCGTCCTAATACTAAACTTATGTCAGCGGGCGCAGGTGCAGGTGTAATAGCAGTCGCGCGAGCGGCAGCCGCACCTTCTTGCATGCCTAACATAAATGCATGCATCCTTATTCTTTGTTCTCTGCCATATGCTTCTAATCCCGCTATTACTTGATTTAATTCTTCAGACGTCATCGGTGCTGGAGTCGGATCGACTCTTCTGGCAGTACTTGCAGTGCTATATAGCATTCGCAAAACAAAATGTCCGAATTTATCCAACTTAAGATACCCCACCATCTAGGCATCCTGCTGTGCCCGCCATAGCTGAAAGCGACGGCTGGGAGTATTCTGCGCAGCTCATAGAGCATAGCAGAATGTATCGAAGGAC
>CANKVQ010000018.1 GCA_947486885.1 bacterium | reverse complement strand
TAGCTTTCTCTGTCATCGGACAAATTTTTTCGAAACTATTGCGTTTAGTTTAACCAATTTGCTAGGCTGTTATTACAAATAAGAAAGAAAACGTGAGACCCTTACGGTAAAGAGTCTTCTAGTTTTCAATTGATAAAAGAGGTTATTATGAAGAAATTATTATTTATTTTAGTGATACTGAATCTTACTAGTTCGGTAACTATATTTGGGGCAATTGCTAAACCAGCTCCCAAAACAGTTGTAAAATCAAATAGTGTCGCAGTTCCCAGAGCAGCTGTAAAATCAAAAAGTGGTTGTGATGGTTATGGCAGCTACTGCCACTATACTGGGCCTAATACTTGCTGTGGAGAATGTAATATCTTTAATTTTTGTCACTAATAATTAGTCAAATTTGACTATATGAGGACGGATAGAATTTTATGATTAAATTAAATGATTTAATCTACAGGACTCTCGCAAACAGCTGAAAGATTCGATCTGATTTGACTTTTAAATAAAAAAGCGCTCTCTTAGTTTGACTTACAAAGGACAAACGAGGAGAGCGCTGTGTCTTTTATCAACACCAAAATAATTTATCCATTACTAATAATACTGTCTATAAAAAAAAGAAGTTTTACAGCCTTAGGCGAACAAATCGATAGAAGTGGCGAAACCGTAAAAAGGCGATTAATCAGTGCTGATGACAGTAAAAATATAAGTCATATGATTGCACAATATCTATTCAAAGGATGCAAATCTTTGATCATGCCAGTCGATGATACGCTCTTACAGAAGGCATATTCAACGGTTATGGTTGGCGCAGGCAAAAATTTTGATACCAAAACAAACAGATGTATTATGTCGTATCGATTGATCGTTGGCGCCTTAACAAATGGTAAAATTATAGTACCAATTGATTTTGGATTTATTTTTACCAAAGAATTATTATCTGAAAATGACCCAGTAAAAACAAAACTAGATTTTATCAAACAATTCTTAGCGCTCGCAAAGAAATTATTTCCAAATACCAAGATTAAAATAGCTGCAGATGGATGGGCTTTTTGCATCGGTTGAGACACTAAAATGGTGCCTAGATACTAATAATCCAACCGTAATGCGTATGCATAACAACAGAATTGTAACCTTTAAAAACAAGTCATGTAAAATCAGTAAAATCAACTGCATTAAGCCATGTGGTCGTCAGATGGTACGCACGATTAAAATCATTTGGCATGGCTTAGAATTGTACTTAACGGCAGAACGAAGAATTGACAAACATGGCATAGAATCAGTGGTTTACTTGGTTGCGACCTATCAAGTACGTCCAATTCAATATGTCCGTGATTATAAAAAACGATGGCCAATCGAGAAGCTTTTTAGGACGTCAAAACAATACTTGGGCATTGCCGAATGTTTTTCTACGCAGCTCGAGACCCAAGAAAAACATATTGCAGCAGTTTTACTGGCATACGCAATGGTTCAATTAGAAATGAAAAAACAAAAACTAGATACTCCAGAAGATGCAATCAAAGCTCTTAAGCATCATGATCCACAGTCACTAACTCAACGATTTATGCGATTAGATCAAATCTTTAGGGGTGTTGGGCTATGATTTGCGAAAGTCCTGAATCTAAATGATCTGGGCCAAATTCCATAAATCTATGAATGCGATCGGCGTCTTCGGCTGCTTTATTAGCAGTAGTCTTCAAAGCAGCGCCCGTGCTTAATGTTTCCATAAACTGACGGTTGCATCTACTGGCTGCATATTCTCCGAAAAGTTGCCGCACGTAACGAGCCATCACGGCCAGGAATCACAACCCTAGCATAGCCATGTGATACCATTCGGGCTACAAGATCCGACCCACTTACAATCACCAACAGCAGAATCACCAACAGCAGTAGGTTTATCAACAAGAGCTATAACCTTACTATTGGAAGCTGCTTTGTTAGCAGGAGCTACTTTGCTAATAATTACTGAACAACCCAAATTTAGCAGGGTTCTTGCGGGTTGGCGCGACGGGTTCTAGATTTCAAAACTGCGTCACGAGCATACTCATCTGCTATAATTCTAGCCGCTCTAAGGGTTGGCACAAGTTTAGGAGCATGTACGATAGCATAATCTAAGGGATCACTTAGAGGGCGGCCAGTAGCATCAAGTATGGCTTGGCCGAATGGTGCCATGCTACCACGAAAGCAAAAAAATGGATCTGTGCGGCCAGCATTAAAATCACGCACTAAGCTTTGCAGCAATAATAAATCATTCTCTAGAACGGCACGCCTTAAAATATCTGCTGCGATACTACGATGTGGTGCGACTGTACTTTCAGCGCTATAATCAGCACTATAAGTAGCACTAGAAATTAGCATTATTGTTGATATTAAAATAAGTGATAGTATAGATAAATTGTTGGTTGTTAATTTCATAAAGTCCCCTGCAGTCCCCATGGATTATTTACAGTTAGTTATAGAGAGTTTTATTTTAATTTTTTGTTTTTAGATTTACTTTTACTAATCTTAGGAGCGCTAGTTTCAGCTTTAACTGTTTTTTTGATACTGGGCTTACGCTTGGGTTTCATGTTTTTAGCAAAGGGGTCTCTTTGAAGTGCTAATTTTAAAATCTCGTCCATTGAACTAGCATAATAAATTTGTAAAGCCGGATCTAAATCAGATTTAATTTCTAAAATATCTTCGTAATTTTCTTTCGGGACAATGACAGTTTTCATGTTATAGCGCGAAGCGGCTAACAATTTTTCTTTTAGGCCACCGACACCAAGCACTCTACCACGTAAAGTGATTTCGCCGGTCATAGCGATATCGAGTTTAACTGGGTTTTTAGTTAATGCTGATAATATGGCTATGCACATGGTAATCCCTGCTGAAGGGCCATCTTTAGGAGTAGCACCTTCTGGAATATGTATATGAATATCGTTAGTAGTAGTAAACGAACGCTTAAAGCTGAGCTCTTCATGTTTAGAGCGTAAATAACTCATAGCAGCATGCACAGACTCTTGCATCACCTCACCTAACTGGCCTGTGAGTGACAAGTTACCTTTACCTGGTACAATACAAGCTTCGATCTCTAAGATTTCGCCGCCCAGCTCTGTCCAAGCTAAACCAGTAGCTAAGCCAATGGTGTCTTTCTTGGGATCTAAAGTCGTTTTTTTAAACTTAGGGTAACCGAGCCATTCTTGTAATAAGTTCTCAGTAACTATAAAAGTTTTTAATTTTTTGTGCTTAAGTAACTGTTGAATCACTTTGCGCATTAATTTAGTTAAGACGCGATCTAGCTGTCTAACGCCGGATTCTTTGGTATATTCACTAATTATTTTTTGAATCTCTTGGTCGGCTAACTGAAAATTAGTGTTAGTTAAGCTGTACTCTTCTAAGCGTTTAGGAATTAAAAATTTGCGCGCGATTTCTAGTTTCTCTTTATCTGTATAGCCAGAAAGTGTAATTAGTTCCATACGATCTAGTAACGGATATGGCACAGTGTCAATGTGGTTGGCTGTAGCAATAAACATGACTTTTGAAAGATCGTATTCAGTATCTAAAAAGTGATCAACAAAACTTTTGTTTTGTTCTGGATCTAAGACTTCTAATAGTGCTGCAGAAGGGTCGCCATGAGCGTCATGGGTAATTTTATCGATCTCGTCTAATAATATTACGGGGTTAACTGTGCCAGCTTTGCGCATAGCTTGAATAATTTTACCTGGCAAAGCGCCGATATAAGTTCGACGATGACCACGAATTTCTGCTTCGTCACGCACGCCACCCAGCGATATTCTAATAAATTCTCGACCTAAGCTATCAGCAATAGTGCGGCCTAACGAAGTTTTACCGACACCTGGTGGTCCTATTAAACAGATAATTGGCGCACGGTCACTATTTTTAGCAAATTTTTTGGCAGCTAAAAATTCAATAATCCGTTCTTTGGCTTTAATTAAGCCAGCATGGCTATGATTTAAAATTTTTTCAGCTTCAACTAAACTAATATTATCTTTACTAGCAGCTTGCCATGGTAAGCTAATAATCCAGTCAATATAGTGTTTAGCCACGGCAGCTTCAGAAGACATTGGTGGCATTTGCTCTAATCTACGTAATTCTTTTTCTACTTTATCAGCAGTATCTTTAGGTAAAGCTAATTTTTTAACTTTTTGACGAATTTCATTAATTTCATCTTGGGTATCATCGCGACCAAGTTCTTTTTGGATCGCTTTCATTTGTTCAGATAAATAATATTCGCGCTGATTCTTTTCGACCTGTTTTTGCACATTGCCTTTAATGCGCTGCTCAGTTTTTAAAATATCGATCTCTTTTTCAACAAAGAAAACGACTTTAAACATACGGTCTTCTAAACGTTCAATTTCTAGTAATTCTTGACGTTCATCAAACGACAAATTCAAATGCACGGCGATGGTGTCGGTCATAGCATCAATGTCAGCTACTGTTCGAACAATTGTAACTAAATCTTCGGGTGCTTGGTCATTTAATTTGGTATAAGTTTTATATAAAGACTGTAATTGTCGCCACAAAGCTTCAAGTTCAATCGTTTTTTCTGATGGGCTAGTTCCTACGTCTTGGTATACAATCGAAATATATTCATGCTCTGGCTGATCATATTCGACTGAGATAAAACGAGCACGGCTAAGCCCCTCAACTAAAATTTTTAGCGTATTGTTGGGCATTTTAACGACTTGTAAGATTATTGCTTTAGTGCCATGTTGGTATACATCTTCAGAAGTCGGATTTTCTATTTTTGACTGCTTTTGTGAAGTTATGAAAATAATCTTATCTTGCTTCATGGCGGCTTCGACTGCTTTAATCGAAGAGATTCGGCCTACGATGATTGGTACAATGCTCTTAGGCAAAATTACCACGTTTTTAAGGGGTAATAATGGTAGCACCTGTAAATTGTGCTCTAAATTCTCAGTACCATTTTCAAGTGGTTGTGCTGGCAGCATGTTTTCCATATCGTTTGAACTCCATCTAAAATTAGCTTAATAACTATATAGTATATGATTTTAAATCAGCTGACTAGAGCTATAAACCCCAAAATGGGCTGCTATAAAGGAGTTAGGTGTAGCACTAAAATTCGTTTTTTAAGGTAAAGTTGGAATTTAAAATTGGATTATATAGGTTTTTAGGGGCAGGTTTGTTACGCTGAAGCGAAAATTGTTATTTTTACGTAATTTTTAAAATATTAATCAGGGATCGGCGGGGTAAATAAGCATGGGTTCGAATTATATAAAAAGCTGGCTTACCAGTTGGTATGGTGATTTTAGTCGTGAGGAGCTAAAAAAATTTGCATTTTTAGCCGTGATTTTTGCAGCCATCATTGGTATTACCTGGTGTTTTAAGCCCCTTAAAGATGGTATTTTTTGTGCCACTGTTGGTGTAGAATTGCAACCAGAAGCTAAATGGCTATCTTTAGGTGTGATTTTTTTATTGATCATGCTTTATTCTAAACTATCAGACAGATTTGCTCGTGATAAAATGTTTTACATACTATGTACGATTTATGGTTTAGTTACATTAGGCTTTTACTGGGGTTTACAGCACCCTGAAATTGGGCTAGCTAATCCTGTAATTGGCGCTTATAGGTTAATAGGTTGGGGTTGGTACGTTTTTGTAGAAAGCTTTGCGTCATTGTTGGTGGTCGCCTTTTGGAGTTTTGTGGCTGATACGACGACACCTGAATCAGCCAAGCGTGGCTATAGTATTTTAGTGATGGGTGGCCAAATTGGCGGGATTATCGGGCCTTGGATCGCTACTTTTGCTAAAACCATTGGTTCAGCCCAAATTGTTTTCGGAATTGCAATGGCAATTTTCTCCGTGATGGGGCTAGTAAAATTATTAATGCTATATGTCTCAAAGGCTGAATTAGTTGGTTATCGGGCCAAAGCTAGTACAATTCAGCCGTCGACGCCCGGCTTCTTAGAAGGGCTTAAATTACTATTATCGCAGCCCTATTTAATGGGTATTTTTTTAGTATTAACGATTTTTGGTGTAGTGACTACGATTATTGATTTTGAGTTACAGTTATTAGTCTATGAAGCTACTAAATCTGCTGATGCGATGGCATATTATATGGGTTGGTTTGGTGTGGCAACTAATAGCCTAACTCTACTGAGCTTAATTTTAGGCATTGGTAATATTACGCGTTATTTTGGTTTAACAATCGCCCTGGTATTAATGCCAGTTTTAGTGTTAATTGCTGTGTTATCGATTTATTTTGGGCATTGGCTGGGAGGTGAATGGCCGTTGCAGATTGCATTTGTTATGTTGGTAATTATTAGTAGTGTGAATTATTCACTGGGTCAACCGACTAAAGAACAGTTATATATACCAACTAGTAAAGAAACTAAATATAAAGCTAAAGTTTGGATCGAAGCGTTTGGACACAGATCTTCTAAAGCTTTAGGATCGGGAGTTAATATTGCCGTACGTTGGGCGCCCGGAATTATATTATTATTAAACACTGGGATATCAGTTTTATTAACTGTAGTTTGGATGGGCGTAGCAGTCTATTTAGGGCGAAAGCACAAACGAGCTGTGAGTCATGATGAAATAGTGTGTTAATGGTTCAATACGATTTTTACTGACGTAAAATCACTCACCACGAATGTAAGAGAAAAAGCCCCGGGGTTAAATTCGGGGCTTTTAAATATCCTAGATTTAGTAATTTATTAAATTAGCAAATTTCGACATTGTCTTTAATGGCTTTGTTATAAGTTTTAGCCGAATAAATTGCAATCGGAACCCATAGGGCAATTAAGCCAAAACTGCCAAGTGTGAAAATAGTCATAAACATTGCTGATCCAGTATTACCTGACATGCCTATAAGTATTTTTCTTAAGTAATTAAATCCTGATGATGATCCTTTAGAGAAACGGCTACCAAACATTTCAATCCAAGCTTGAGATTTGAATTTGGCGTCTTCAGAAGTAGGAATATAGAGTTGTTTTAAGGTTGGTTGATTTAAAGCGTAATTAACAGCTTTAGAAATTACCATGATCCAGAAGAATAAAGAAATGCCGCCAATAAATTTAGTTGATATAACTGCAATAGTGACCAATACAGGTAGCACCAGTAATGAAATCTTCATGCCTAAACGACGTTGAATATTATTGATACCTAATAATACGCACAAGAAAGCAATAATGCCTACCCAGTAGCTATATTTGAAAAGCACAGATGCCCTTTCAGCAGCCGTGATATAGTTTTCAGCTACACTAGTTTTAAATAAGAAATCAAAAGTGGTTATGATTGTTTCATAAATAGTTATAATCCCAAAAATAGATAATAAATAAGGGGTTTTAACCAATAGCTTTAAGCCTTCAAAGAAACCGGGATCAATATGCGGCTTAGCGTTGCCAGCAGTGTAAATTTGACGTTGGCTAGCTGGTACTATGTGATTAAATAAATAAATCACTACACCAATTAAAGCGGTCATAATACCTGTAATTATGACTAAATAGCCTAAGTGTACAGATTTTGGAATATTATCGAGCGTTAAGGGTCCAACAATATTACCTAATTGACCAAGCATAGCTATTAAAGGGAAGCCGCGTTTAGCAGATTCTGGTGCTGTAATATCTTGTGCGTAGGCCCAAAAGAGTGCCACAATTAGAGAACCAAAGCTTTCAACCCAAATGTACCAGAACCAACCTAGCAATCTAGCTGGGCTTATTACGGTATTAGCTAAACCGATAGTTGGACTCATGAAGTAATAAGCAAAAATAAAGGCTGTAATGCTATAAAATGCAACTAAAATATAAAAAACAGTATTTTTTTTGAAAGTATCAAGCAATTTTGAATAAGCCATTACGATCGGGAATACGGCAAACATTGACAAAATTTTAGCAGCAGGTTGCCAATCCATACCAACAATAGAAGAAAAAAGTGAATCTTTTAGGGGGCGCAGTGACCAATAAGTTCCAATAACTAAGAAAAACACTACACCAAGTACTAGAAATTTTTTAACCTCATCGCGGCTTTCAAAATTTCCGTACATTTTCTGTAAAAAATTCATAGACTATTACCCTTGTATGACCCGAAATTGGGTGAAAAATTAACAAGCGCTTAATATGGCCTGTTTTAATTGTTTCAACAGTTACCATTTGCGCTATCGGATATAAACGTACAGCTATTAATTTTTACATATATCTACAATATGTCAATAGTTGAAATTATAGGTTAGAAAGCTAGTTTCTTAGCCTATTGGGCTCTTGTTAAATTAGTAAAAGTTGTTTTTACATTGGGTGGAACTTTTGCTACTATTACTATAATTAATCTAAAAACTATAAAAATAACTATAAAAAATAATAATTATTTA
>CANKVQ010000017.1 GCA_947486885.1 bacterium | reverse complement strand
GATGTTTTAAAATAATTTATTAATATGACTTTTTCTTCATTTTCTAATGTTGTTGGCTTCATGATGATATAGAATCATCACATTCAACTTTTTGTCAAATTCGGACATTTTGTTTTAACAACGCTATACTTTTGCGTTTGCAGCTATCGGTAAAGTGCTAGAAAGTGCAGCCACAGCTTCTGCAGCTGCAATGTTATGTTTAAATTTAGCATCCAATTTTAATTGGTGTGCGGTGCCAACATATGGTTGGCTGTCTGGCGATACACTACGCTCTAAATCATCGTGTAAATCTGCCAATTCAGAATCATAAGTTGGTGGTCTTCTACTTGGTTGGCTCGCAACAGTTGCAGCACCAGTCCCAGTGGCTGTGCTGTCTGCTGCACAAAGCGTGCCTGTCAAGCCAGCTAATAATAAAAATTGCAAAAGATTTTTCATGAATTTGGCTCCAATAGATTAAATATAGATTAAATATAGATTAAATTAGGTGTTATGCAACGCTTGGTATTTCTTCCAGAGTGAAGTATGCCATACATTGTGCCCACCGTCATTGCCAATTACAACGGTAGTGTTACCGCTATTAGCAGTTTGTAAACGTTGTGCAAATAACGCATCATCGCGGTTGCCTAAAACTTCATCTGGGTTTTGAAAGTGTAGTAGAATATTTAATTTTAATCCTGATAATAGATTAAGTGCATCAATAGGATTCATATTATTTTCGGTGTAGCGATGATGCATGAAATTTAATTCAGGATCATGCTTATTTTTGGAAGAAGCTATAATTTCAGCAATTGACTTTAGGGGGCAATCTAAAATAATTTGATTATTTTCAATCGTGGCTAAAATTTGCTTAGCATGATCTAATGTAATTCCAATTTTTTGTAATTGATCGGCGTGAGAATACTGATTTAAGATTGCTAAAGCGTTAATAATTGCACCACCGCCAGCTGAAATGCCATAGAGATTTATGAGCGGTAATTTTAAATCGCAAGCATAAAATTTTAATAAATATAATAATGGTAAAATTTCATTCAGCGTACCAAAAGTACTGTGGTGATAATCTGATTGATTAGTAATATCATGATCTGGAAAATTAAAACCTAATAAATTTCCTGGTAGTGCATGGTGGGCACTTAGCGCATTAATAATATTGCGATTATGGCCGTAACCATGGCAACAAATTGTAATTTCTTCAGTGGGAGTTTTACTAGCAATTATTTTGATGTCTAGGTTATATGAAAATAGTTGTTCAGTAGGAATAGTTATCAATTTATGCTCCTTTTAAAAGCTACCATAGTTGATACACTAAACCAGCTTAACTATAAAAATAAAATCGTAAAATCTATTAAGTTGATCGGCGATATTAATTAGATAAGTCGCTTCAATGTTGCGACAATTTTGATATTTAAAATTATAATTCTACTGTGTGGTTTAATAGGCGCATAGCTTGAGTATTTTGACAATATTGCGCAATTTCATAACAAGTATATTTTTGGTTTTTATCGAATGGGCCAGTAGCGTTTAAGTTTTTACTGTGCTGAATTAGTAGTTCGATGATCTCAATTGGGGCATTAACAATAATTGCATAGCTAATTAGTGGAAAAGCGCGTAGTCCTAGTGCTTTACTAATATGAAAATATTTTTCAGGAATATCTGCTGGTGTTTCTACACAAGCGCCAGCTTCAAGTAATAGCTTTACGGCATCAATAGAATGCGTATCAATGGCACAGGCTAAAACAGACTTGCCGCAGTGTGGTTGATCCCAGCCATATATCGCATTCACATCAGCACCAGCATTAATTAAAGTTTGTATGGAAATTAAGTTTTGTTTTTGGGTAACGATCATTAAAGGTGTTTTTATGTATAGTTCTGCAGCAAAAGGATAGATAATTGTGATATTTTGACTACTAAATAATATTACTAAGCTTAAAATTAGATTTTTGAGATTCATGAATTTGATTTTTCTAAGGCTCTATTTAACTATATTTTCAGTATATCTAGGGGTAATAATAGTGCAAATGGGGGTGGGTATTAGAAAAGTGGCTCATTGCGGAAACTTTTGCATTAAAAATTGACAGTTGGTTTGTTTTTTGACCATACTTATGCGAAATTTGCTTTGTTTTTTGACCATGATTACCTAAAATCAGGTTTGTTTTTTGACCATTTTTAAGTCTGTGGGGCCCTTTTGAAACGTTTTATCGATCATTATTTATTAGAATGGAGCCAGGAGCAGGGCCGTAAACCGCTACTGTTGCGCGGGGCTCGGCAGGTTGGCAAGACTTATGCTGTGCGGCAATTGGGAAAACAGTTTGATAGTTTTATCGAGCTTAACTTAGAATTAAATCCTAATGTTCGTGAGTTATTTAAAAAAAGTTTGGATCCTAAGCAAATTATCAACGAAATTTTTTATATGCTCAAACAAGAGGTAATTCCCGGTAAGACACTACTATTTTTTGATGAAATTCAGGCTGAACCACAAGCCGTGACAGCTTTACGATATTTTTATGAAATGATGCCAGAATTGCATGTGATTGCAGCGGGATCTTTGTTAGATTTTGCCATAGAACAGGTTGGTGTGCCTGTGGGTAGGGTCGAATTTTTATACGTCTATCCATTATCTTTTATCGAATTTTTGGGCGCAATGGATGAAAAGATTTTATTTAACGCATTTATCATGCATGATCCTAAGACAGAAATTAGCAAGATAGCGCATGCACGTTTATTAAAATTAATTAGCGAATATTTAGCAATTGGTGGGATGCCAGAAGTTGTAAATATTTGGGTCACAAAACAGGATGCTAAAAGATGTTTTAAAATTCAACAGACTTTAGTAAATGCTTATCGGCAGGATTTTAATAAGTATGGTACTAAATTTCAGATTAAATATTTGGAAAAACTTTTTGCAGAAATGCCATTACAGTTAGGTAAAAAATTTAAATACAGTGCCTTTGAAGGTGATTATCGCAAACGGGAGTTATCGCCGTGCATAGATTTACTATCTACTGCTGGGACAATCCATAAAGTTTATCATACAGCAGCACAGGGATTGCCATTAGATGCGCAAATTGATTTAGATGATTTTAAAATAATTTTTTTAGACATAGGCTTAGCGCAAGCAATTTTAGGATTAGATTTAACCAGTTGGCTATTTGATCCTGAGCAGCAATTTGTTAATAAGGGCGAAATAGTTGAAGCGTTTATTGGGCAAGAAATTTTAGCTTATGCTAATCCAATTCAAAAAAAAGGGCTGTATTATTGGCGACGTACAGAACGTAATAGTCAAGCTGAGATTAATTATGTATTGCAACTAAAAGAGGCGATTGTACCAATTGAAGTTAAAAGCGGGGCCGGCAGTATGCTGAGAAGCATGCACAGCTTTTTAGATGCGCATCCTAAATCTAAATATGGCTTACGCTTTTCAACGCATAATTACAATATATTTGAAAAAATTCACTCATATCCACTGTATGCTGTAGCGCAAGCTATTAAACAAGAGTTACCAAATATTTTTGATTAAAATTCAGGATATTTTTCCGGCGACTTTCTAAAATGGGCGACCCAAGGATTATCTTCCGCCATTTCGATATATTCCATGAATACCCCTTGATCAAAATTTCCACGTTGAGCTTTAGTGCTATTTTTAACTTCGAGTAATTCAGCTTGTGAGATATTATGGCTATTGCAGATGGCTTCGAGCACTTCGAGCGTGTCAGCTAATTCTGAAATTAGTTCTGCGCGATTTTCAGCGGTTAGAACTTCGTGGGCTTCTTCAACGAGTTTATTTTTTAGAGCTTGATTTAGCTCTGTGCCCGTTAAGATTTTATAGTGCGTGATAATATCAGCTGCTGCCATACGAGCTAAAGTATTATCACGAGAAATTTTATTGCAACCAAATTTGATCATGTGCGAGATTTTCAATAGTTATAAACAAGCAGCCACGGGGTGATAGTGGCTGCTTGTAGTTTAATTTATTTATACATCTAGATTTTTGGCAAAGCGGCCTTCTTCTTCGATAAATAGCTTACGGCCCTGAATATCATCGCCCATTAAAGTTGCAAACCAAGCGTCAGCTTCCAGCGCATCTTCAATAGTTACTTGTAATAATTGGCGTGCCTTAGGATCCATCGCAGTTTCCCACAATTGATCCGGGTTCATTTCTCCAAGACCTTTATAGCGCTGGATACTCATATAACTCTTAGAGATATACGGTAGCCCCTTGCGTAAATCTAAAATATTATTAATTGCCAGAGAGCGATCACGATCTTTAACGCTAAGCGTAGCTTCTGAATTTTCAATCATTTCTAATGGGACTAGTTTTGAGAGTGTGCTAGTAGTTTCTTCATGATGGAAGAAATTAGCACTAACTTCCCAGCTTTTAGTCATAAGTTTAAACACAAAAACTGGTGTAACTGGTTTATTAATAATATCGCCAGCAGTATCTAAAGTTTGTGTTTCAGCAGAAACTATTTCCGGTGCTTCGAGCTCATGTTCCAGCTCTGTGATATCAGTTTCTAAGTCACCAGAATTATTAAAACTGTCATCTGAGTTATCTTCAGTGTTATTTTCTAAATTATCGTCAGCTAATAACTGTGCAGCTAGGTCGCTAGCTTGTTGTGCTTGAGCTTTTTTAGTTTTAGGGTTAACTGGTGCAGATAAACTAGCTCTAGGCTGTTTTAACGAAATTACATACTTACTAAAGTGTGCTTGTAAGATAGCTAATAACTGCTGATAGTCGACAGTAATATTAGATTCGCCGATGGTTACCGGTTGCCAGTTAGTTTGTTTTAAAAACTCTAATAATCTATGGCAGTTAGAACTTGAAATTTTAAAGTGCTGTGCTAATTTATCGAGATATTGCTCATAAATGCTTAAATCGCTTAGTAATTTAGTCCACTCTTGTGCATTGACAGTGCGTTCACCAATATTTAAAACAATATTTTCGTGGGCCCAGTTAAACATGAAATTTTTAAGTTCAGTGTCGTCTAGTAAATACTGTTCAGTGCGGCCAATTTTAGCTTTATAGAGTGGTGGTTTAGCGATATATAAATAGCCAGATTCGATTAATGGACGCATATATCTAAAAAAGAAAGTTAATAACAAAATACGAATATGCGAGCCGTCTACGTCAGCATCAGTCATCAAAACAATTTTATGATAACGTGCTTTAGTGATTAAAAAGTCTTCTTCGCCAATTCCGGTGCCAACGGCCGTAATAATCGCGCGAATTTCTTCGTTTGATAAAATTTTATCAAAACGGGCTTTTTCGACGTTTAAAATTTTACCGCGTAGTGGCAAAATCGCTTGCGTATCACGGTCACGAGCCTGTTTAGCTGAACCACCCGCTGAATCACCTTCTACGATAAATAATTCAGTCTTAGTTGGATCTTCGTTTGAACAATCAGCAAGTTTACCAGGTAATACGGTCGATTCTAAAACTGATTTACGTCTAGTTAAATCCCGAGCTTTACGCGCTGCTTCACGAGCTTGACGTGCGATATCGGCTTTTTGTAAAATTTTCTTAGCAATTTGCGGATTTTCTTCAAAATAAGTATTTAAGAATGCAAAGCACCAAGAATCTACGATCCCTTTGACGTCATTATTGCCGAGTTTATTTTTAGTTTGACCTTCGAATTGCGGCTCTGGCACTTTCATGTTGATTACAGCTACTAGGCCTTCACGAACATCTTCACTAGAGTAATTGCCGCCGTCCTTTATACCCATAGTTAGCGCACGTTTATTACAGGCTTTAGTTAAAGCTGATTTAAAGCCAGCTACGTGAGTACCACCTTCATGAGTATTAATATTGTTTACGAAAGAAAATAATTGTTCGCCGTAGCCATCATTATATTGTAGGGCTAACTCTAAGACGTAAGTGTCGTCAGTTTCAGTAAAATAAATAATTTCGTTAAATAATGGGATTTTTTTAGCATTAATATTTTCAACGAAAGAAACTATGCCACCTTCGAAGAAAAATTCATTATATTTGTCGCTAGTTTCGTCTTTAATCGAAATTCTTAAGCCTTTGTTTAAAAAAGCTAATTCACGCAATCTAGCTGATAAAGTTTCAAAGCTAAATTTAGTTGTCTCTGTGAAAATAGTTTCATCTGGTGAAAATTTAACATAAGTGCCGCGTTTTTTAGTTTCGCCTATTACAGTTAGGCGACCAGTTGGGATCCCAATTTTAAAACTTTGACTGTGTATTTTGCTATTGCGATAAACTTCGACAGTTAAATTTTTAGACAGGGCATTAACTACCGAAATACCCACGCCATGTAAACCACCGGAATATTTGTAAGAATCTTTATCGAATTTGCCGCCAGCATGCAACTTGGTCATTACGACTTCGGTAGCAGAAACACCTTCAGTAGGGTGAATATCAGTTGGGATACCACGACCATCATCTTCTACAGAGCAAGAACCGTCAGTATGTAAAATCACCTGAATGTTATGACAGTGATTAGCTAAAGCTTCGTCGACCGAGTTGTCTACGACTTCGTAAACTAGATGATGTAGACCTTGTGGTCCAGTAGAACCGATATACATGGCGGGGCGTTTACGTACAGCTTCCAAGCCTTCCATCACGCGGATGGCACCCGCACCATATTCTTGGCTTTTTTTATCTTTCTCGTCCGACATTAAATTCTCCCTACCAGCAAGCGATTTTTCTGCTAAAATGATTGAATATTAAGCATATTAAATATTGGTAATTTTGCCAAACTTAAAACAAAAATAAGAGTATTAAAGTGTCTCAATTAATAGACCAGCAGTTTATGCAGATAGCTTTACTGGAAGCGCAACAAGCTTTAGTGCAGCAAGAAGTGCCGGTCGGCGCTGTGATAGTAGACCGTTATAGTAATATTATTTCGCAAGCGCATAATCTAACCGAAACTCGTAAGAGTCAATTAGCGCATGCCGAAATCTTAGCCATTGAGTTAGCGACCCAAAAACTGGGTGATTGGCGGCTTAATGGTTATAGTATTTATGTTACACTAGAGCCCTGTGCCATGTGCATGAATTTAATTTTACTAAGCAGATTAGATGCCGTAATCTTTGGTGCTAATTCTAAATTGTTTGGTTATAGCCTTGACAAGTATAACTCTTTCGAGATATATAATTGCCCGGTAGTAGTACGATCAGGTGTTTGCAGTACAGAGTCGAGATTGTTGTTGCAATCTTTTTTTAATTCCAAAAGGTAACAAGTTTGAGTACAGATAGAGATCCTAAAAAAGACCAAGTTCGCTTGGCAAAAGCGCGTGAAGTTTTATTAAAGCGGCAAGCTGAGTTAGAAGATATGTTGAAAATTTTGGCTGCTGAAGAAACTTCAGATGGTCAAGTACAGGATTTAGGTGATCAAGCTTTGTCTTCCAGTATGGAGTCACTACGTCAATCGTTGCAAAATACAGAGCGCGAAGAATACAACATGATCTTGCGTGCTCTAGACGCCGTTAAAGATGGTAGTTATGGCGTTTGTATCGATTGTGAATTAGAAATCTCTGAAAAACGCTTAAAATATTATCCCAACGCTGTACGTTGTTTAGCTTGTCAAGAAGCAGCAGAAAATGGCTGATCTATTGTACCTAGATAGATAAATCTAGGTCCTAGGTTTTAATAGAGCAGCTTGTCGAGTAGCTAAAGCATCTAGTTGTCTTACAGCACCTGTGACAGTTTTTTGGCAAGCAGTTTGTTGTGCTGCTAAATCTTCAACTTGTGCGTTTAAACCAGCAATAGTCTCTTTAGTAGTTGCAATTTGAGCTGCTAATTGGTGCTCTTGTGCACTATTTGTTTCGGTAATAGTTTTTTTAGTTGCCGCTAAGCCAGCATTTAGAACAGCGCTAGTAGCAGTAGTTTTATGGTCAAGTGCACTTAGTTGTGTTGAGCTGGTGTCTAGGGTGCCCCTTAATTGAGCTATTGTAAGGGTCTGGGCTTGTAGGCTGCCATCTATCTGTTGGGTTTTCTCTAAGTTTTGCCCATTTACTACTTGGGCTTGAGCTAATTGTGCTTTTTGACCAGCTTGCTCGTCGGTTAGTTGTTCAAGTTGTGCTTTAGTAGCGTGTAGTTCAGTTGTTCTTTGGTGATCTTGATCCCAATATTTATAAATGCTGTGACATATCAAGAGTCCGGCGACTGCAATTAAAGCTGTAGATCTAGCACTGTTGTTGCCAGCTGCATGCGCAATCGTTAAACCTAATGCTAAGCCTGCTGCGGCGGAAGTGGTAATTATTTTGGCACTTTGCTTTAATTGGCTAGCGCAAGAAGCGATCGTCCCATGGGTGCTCGATAAATAATTTAAGCCCCAAAAAGCTGTTAGTGGCTGGTAAGATAAGAGACTAGCACTTAAACATAAGCTAGTTATTATTTTCTTATGTTTGGCAAAAATATAATTATATATCATAAATAACCCCAGTTTTTAAATTTACGATTAATTAAGATGTAGTTGTAGATCGAGCTATAGCGGCAGCTCTAAATTCTCGCAATTCACGTTCTATTGCTTGAGCGGCTGTATCAGCAATTCTAACTTTTTCTTCT
>CANKVQ010000016.1 GCA_947486885.1 bacterium | reverse complement strand
TTTATTAATTCTAGCGCTTAGTTTAACTAAGCTATTAGTCTGGTTTAAAAATAAATTTAATTACCAAAACTATTTTTATATTGGAACACTTTCAATTTTTATAATATTTTTAGGTACACTAACTTATCAGCGTAATTTAGTTTCTGAAACAGAGCTGCGCTATTGGTCTGACATTGTTGAAAAAGCGCCAAATAAAGCTCGTAATCACAATAATTATGGTATTGCTCTAACTAAAGTTCAAGAATATAAATTAGCAATTATAGAATTAAAAAAAGCCATTAGCATTGAAGGCAAACCGGTAAATATGGCCCAATTTTACTGGGACCCCTACAATAATCTAGCTAATCTATATGCTTTAACTAATCGCGTCCAAGAAGCAGTAGAATTATTAGAATATGGCTTAAAATTCAATAATACTGCAGCTGAGCCTTATAATAATTTAGGCATGTTTTATATTAACTTGCATGATTTGGATCGGGCTGAATTTAATTTACGACGATCGTTAGCTATTAAACCATATCATGGCAAAGCACTTTTTAATTTAGCTAAAGTATACGTATTGCGCAAACAATTTTCGCAAGCTCTTGAATTTTTACAAACGGCCTGCTTTAATTCAGATTTAGATACTGAACCACAGGCACACATTAACGCTTTAGAACTATATGCTAACGTAGCATTACACATACATAATACAGCTAATATAAAGCAGATTTGCGAAGCTTTGCTACAATATAAACCTCAAGATCAACAAGCTTTGTTTAACCTAGCCGGTGTTTATGTTGATCATAAAGATTATTCTAAAGCTATCAAAATTTACCAACAGTTAATTAAACTAGAGCCCCTTGATACACGTTATTTAAATAATCTTAGTGAAGTTTATAGACGCAATCATCAACCACGATTAGCATTAGAAACTATCGAACAAGCTTTAAAATTAGCGCCTCAAGATAATAAACTTTTACAACAAAAAGCCCGCTTAAACTTTGAATAAGTTATAATTTTAGATACCAGAATAGCGAATTTAAGCCATTAGCACAAAAGCCCCCTTAATTTTTAATTAGCTGTTCAAAAATTTTAACTCTTGACCCCTAGCCTTTAAATTACTTAATCTACGAAAATAACTGTTTTTCAGGGGAATTTTATGCTTAATAAAACTAAGTTTAGCCAGTTGTTTTTAGTGATTTATTACTTATTAACTGGGTTAAACACAAACTTATTACATGCTCAATTAACACCAATAACTTCTGCAACATTTTCTCCTGATCCAGGACCAGAATGGTCTATTTTACTTTATGCTGACCCAACTACTGATATTTTAGGCGCTGTGCTAAAAAACATTCACGATTTACTGCCAGCCAGTTCTAATCAAAACGTTAAAATTTTTGTACAATTGCGCGCCTATCTCGATGAATCCACCGGCTCTGACAATAGATATACTTGCTGGCGCTATAAAATTGAAAATCACAGCTTAGTACTAGTTGATCAAATCAAATTGACTGGCGATTATAGTCAAGATTTAACTAATGCTACGAATTGGGCCTTTGGGCAAACTAACGCCAAACATCATGTCCTAATCTTAAGTGGTCATGGCTTTGGCCCCTTAGAGCCTAGTTGGAATGAACGACAACATGAATGGGAACTAGAATATGACGAAGCTATGCTAACTGGCTGTCCAATGCGTTTAAAAAACAATAGGCTTAAAAATCTCAAAACTGTCCGCGGCTTATTAGTAAATAACTTAGAATTAAAATATTTAGATAATCAAAACCTAGTTTCAGCAGTTAAAAATATCTCTCAAAATTTACATAAAACGCTCGATATCTTAATCCTAGATATGTGCATGGGAGCCGCGCTAGAACATGCTTACGAGATTGCCCCGTTTGTAGACTATGTCATTGGTTGTCAAAATTGCGAGCTAGTAGATGGTATAGATTGTCGCAGCCTAGCCCAATATTTAGCTGAAAATAAACCTAGTCCGCCAGAGCTAGTTAAAAAAATTGTCCAGGACTATCAAGCCTATTATCAGCAAATTTCACCCCAAGACATTTATACTCTGGCTGCTATTGATTGTTGGAAAACGATTGAATTAACCCAAAAATTAAATCTACTAACTAGCAAATTAAACTTAGTATTAAATCAAAATAGTTTTCTCAAAGAAGCTATTAGAAATCTGCGCCGAGATACAGTTAGTTTCTGCTTAGTGCCTATGTATACAGACTTGTATAGCATTCTAGATAAATTAAGTAATTTGCTAGCTAATAATAATTTGCCAGAGCTATCCAATTTAGCGCTACAAACCAGACAGTTAGTCATAGACAGCGTAATTGCTAACGCTACTGGCAGCCAAATGACCGATGCGCATGGCTTAAGTATTTATTTCCCTTATGCACATATTGATTCTAGTTATTACAAAATACCATTTGCCCAAGAATCTAATTGGCTAGATTTTTTAGACCTATTAACTGATGCTAAATTTGTGAGCAACCTAGAAGATGAAAATTTAAGCGATTTAGGTTTATAAACTACACTTATAGTAGTTGTTTTTAAAACATTCTATTGTTAAACTAAATTAATTATTAAATTGTCATCACTAAATCAATTTAAACCAAGGGTTAAGCGCTGTGAAAACTCAAAAAATTTTACCAATATTACTAGGCTTTGTATTAATTTTTAACAATACCAATAGCTTTGGTGCTGACTGGATTGAGATCCCAACTAAAGCCCAAATTGCCAGTGCTAAGCATGACAAACGAGCCGCTATTGCAGTTGCTAATAAAGAATTAGATGTGCTAGTTACGCAATTCAATAAAAACTTTGCAACATTAAAAATAAATATCGCTCTTTTAGAAATAGACCTTTGCCCTTCAGCTAGAGCTGAAGAAATTCTTAGACTAAAAAATCTGTATAAAAAAATCAGTGGCTTGAGCTCAATTCGCGAAGCCAAACATGAAGATTTACGAGACTACTTAAAAAACGACATTTCGATGATGGAAATCTGGCAACCGCGTGTAGCTGATGCTGAATTAAGAGAAGCTAAAATTAGAGACAAAGCTGTTGCCGACTACGCCAAAGCTAAAACTAAAATAACTGCTAAGGCTGCTGAACGCGCAACTAAAACAGTTTGTAAACGCGCTGCTAAAAAATAGCAATCAATTAATAATTAACATGTGGCACGCTGTACTAAATTTTGACTATTCTTCAGCTTGCTTTAAATTATTACTACTATGATCGAAAAGAACTACAGTCACTTAAGTATTGAAGAAAAAATTCGCCAGAAATGGGTACTAGAACAAACTTATGCCCCGGAAAATAACCCGGGGCCATTGTTTAGTGTCGATACACCACCACCCACGGTTTCCGGATCACTACACTTAGGTCATGTTTTTTCTTACACCCAAGCTGATATTATTAATCGTTATAAGCGTATGCACGGTTACTCAGTATTTTATCCAATGGGTTTCGACGACAATGGCTTAGCAACTGAACGGTTTGTCGAAAAAAAATTAAAAATTCGTGCCCAGGATTTAACCAGAGCTGAGTTTATTGAACTTTGTTTACATGAAACTAAATTAGCCGAAGAAAACTTTCAGGCTTTATGGGAACGCTTAGGACTATCAGTTAACTGGAACTATTGTTATTCGACTATTTCGCCACTAGCGCGTAAAATTGCCCAAGAATCTTTTATTAGATTATATCAAGCTGGCCATGTGTATCGTAAACAAGAACCAGCACTTTATTGTACTACTTGTCAAACTTCAGTTGCCCAAGCAGAGCTAGATGACCAAGAAGTGCCCTCAGTTTTTAATAATATTAAATTTACGCTAGCTAATAATACCCAAAACAATTCACCTGAGTTAGTTATTGCTACTACTAGGCCAGAATTATTATCTTCCTGTGTAGCACTTTTTTATCACCCTGAAGATCCAAGATATGCACCTTTAGTAAATCAACAGGCATTAGTCCCAATTTTTAATTACCAAGTACCCATTCTAGCTGACCAATTAGTAAACCCTGAAAAGGGCACTGGCCTAGTAATGTGTTGTACTTTTGGTGATAAGAACGACATTGAATGGTACAAGCGATTTAAATTACCATATAAACAATCAATTGGCTTAAATGGTCGCTGGCTAGAAACTACTGGTCCATTAGCGGGCTTAAAAGCGCATGATGCGCGTGCTAAAATTTTAGAAATTTTAAAAGAGCAATATTTAGTATTATCCCAGACTCCAATTTCGCATAGCGTTAATACGCACGAACGTTGCAAAAAAGAGATCGAATACGCTGTTTTATCCCAGTGGTTTATTAATATTTTAGATCATAAAACTAAATTTTTAGAGCTAGCTGATCAGATCAATTGGTATCCTAAATTTATGCAAGTTAGGTATCGTGACTGGGTCGAAAATTTAAGTTGGGACTGGTGTATTTCACGTCAAAGATTTTATGGGATTCCGTTTCCAGTTTGGCATTGCCAAGATTGCCAAGCTATATTATTACCAGAAATTAATAGCTTGCCAGTTGATCCCCAAGCTACAAATTATCATTCAAATCACAGCCTAAATAATAATAATAATAATAATTTAAGTACTTGTACTAGCTGTCATAGTACTAATATTAAGCCTGATACTGACGTCATGGACACCTGGAACACTTCGTCGTTGACACCCCAAATTTGTTACAGCTTATGGGCTAAAAATAATAGTTCAACCAATACCGACCAAGTTTCTAATCCCCAAACTTTTGATCCTGAATTTACTAAAAGTTTTTTACCCATGAGTTTACGTCCGCAAGCACATGATATTATTCGCACTTGGGCTTTTGATACCATCGTAAAATCTTATTTTCATTTTGGCCAAATCCCATGGCAAAATATCATGATCTCTGGGCATGTACTAAGTAGCGATAAAGAAAAATTATCTAAATCTAAAGAAAATAGTAAAACTACCCCCGAAGCTTTATTGACCCAATATTCAGCTGACACTGTGCGTTATTGGACTGCATCTGGCAATCTGGGCGGCGATATCGCTTTCTCAGAAAATCAATTACGCATTGGCGGTCGTTTAGTAACTAAACTTTGGAATGCTTTTAGATTTTGTGACGAGCATTTAAGTGTAGATTTCGTGCCAGCCACTCAATCTGAATTTATACAACTAGCTCCCAATTTCGATTTAGTTAACCAATGGATCTTGCATCAAGCTTCTGAAACTTTTATAACTTACCAAAATTATCTCGATAAATACGAGTTTGGCTTAGCTTTAAATGCTGTCGAAAGATTTTTCTGGGCCGATTTCTGTGATAATTATTTAGAACTAATCAAGAATCAATTATTTAATCCGCAAGATTATAATCCCGAAACTATTCAAGCTACTAAAAACACACTCTATCAAATTGGGATCAGAATCTTACAATTATACGCACCATATTTACCATATGTCACCGAAGAGCTATATCTTAATATTTATGCGAAACATTTAGAGCCTGGCTCAGTACACCAGACTAGATTTAGTTTAATTCAAACTAATTTTAATTTTGCTGAGAGCGCACAACTAATGAACCAGATTAATAATTTAATTGCTCAAGTCAGAAAATTAAAGAGCTCTAACCAGTTGTCGCTAAAAACTGGCTTAACTGAAATAGTTATTAGTTGTGATAATAATCAAGCAGCGCAAATTAAACCACATGAACAGTTAATTCGTGGAATCACTCAAGCGGCTAAAATTAGTTATGCCCAAACTAAATTTAGTACACCAGAATTATTGCAAATTAATAACACTTGGTCAGCCCAACTAATTTTTGATTATCACGAACAAGCTTAATTCTATGATCTTGATTCAAAATAACCAAACTACTGTACCAATCGATCTGAAAAAACTGAAATCAGACACGCAAAAAATTTTAAAAGCTTTAGAGCTAAGTCGTTTTGATATTAGTATTATTTTGACAGATAACTCAACTATGCAAACTTATAATCGTGACTATCGCCAACAAGATAAACCTACTGACATCTTATCTTTCCCTTATCACCCAGAGTTAAAACCGGGCACAAAAATTCTAGTGCACACACCCGAAGATCGTAACTTAGGCGACTTAATCCTAGCACCTCAATATATTCTCGATGACCTACCTAAATGGGAGCAAAATTTCGAAACTAGATTAGAAGTTTTACTAGTACACGGTATTTGTCACCTATTGGGCTATGATCATATTATAGATTCTGACTATGAAATTATGAAATTCGAAGAATCCCGGCTATTAGCAGTTTTAAGAGTTGAATAACCCCTTTTGACAGGTAATATACCTGCTCTATACTGAATATTAATAATAGACCCCTAGAATTAGCTTAAAACAGTTAATTTTTAGGGGTTTTTTATTAATAATATCTATTTGGAGGTTTAAAAAATGTTTAATTGGCAACATGCACTACTTTTTTTTAATTTATTATTTTTTAATTTATTAATTGTAAACCCAGTTTTAACTATAGCTACAGAAGCTTTAGATACTCCTGAAAAAAATTCGACAGCTAGCCCAAGTCCCACACTCAGGCCGGCAACTCCACCAGCTGTTTCTCCAGTGAGCAGTATTCGATATACACCAACCAGTTCTGCAGACAGCTCTCCTGAAAAAACAAGTCTAACAACTAGAGATCTAGCAGCTATTGATTGGGATATAATTTTATTAAATACACCTGATGGTCTATTAGAACGCGAAAAATTTGCCAATAATTATAAATTAGCGTCACAGGCCAATAATTCACAATTTTTGGCAGAATTAATTACTCAAGTTTATCGCCAAATAGAGTGGACGGTTTCGGCTGCTGCCGGCGCTGACAGATTAACCCCAGCTGAAATTAGTACTGCCGTTTGTCAACTTCAGCATATTTGCAGCGATGGTATAAATTATTATCATAATTGTTGCGATGAGGTTCTGGATTTTCACGACAAAGGTCGAGCTTATACCGCTGATCAGTGGCAAGAGATACCAATCCCCTGCGCTAAACATTTTGGATCAGATGAATTAGGCCAAGATATTGCACATTTTAAACTTTTAGCATTTGTTACTCAAAAAACGCATGACTTAGCTCAATTAAAACCAGAAATAGTTAGTCGGCGGGTCGTTAGTTTCTGTGATAACCCTGTCTTTCGTTTTTTAAGAGTTTATACTTTAGCCCAAAAATTAGTTACCCCAGATAATATCACTTGGTTACAGCGTAAAATTTTAATTAAACTTTATGATCAGGATACTGCTGAAAGCACAACTACTGCTAGCAAAGAAGTAGACGAAGATTGCTTATCACACACAGAATGGACACTATTATTAGCTTAAAATTAAAATAAACCTAGTTCGCTTAAAACTTCAGAGTAGTCAAACCGGACCCCTTTTGACAGTCAAGCTGCTTACTTTATACTAAATTATAGATTATAAACCCCTATGACTAGCTCGAAAAAAGCTGTTTTTTAGGGGTTTTTAGCTAATTTTGGATTAAAATAATGGAGGTTTTTATGATACTAAATCAGATTAAAAGTTGGAATTTATTGCCAGCCTTGATACTAATATTGACTATAACTGGTATAATTCTCCCAGCCCAAGCTGCTGATCATACTGCTGAAACTACAGGCTTAACCCATGTTGACAGCTTTTTTTTAACAACTAGCACTAAAATAGTCGAAGCTGCTAAAGATCATCCACGAGCAACTGTCGCCATTGGCATCGCTGGATTATTAGCTGTTTGTTGCGCTGGGTATCGCTATTATAAAAAAGCTACGGCAACTGTGCCTGTTGCTAACAGTACACCTGTAGCAAAAAAGAGTGCTACGTATGTAGCAACATCAACACAAGCAGTGCCCCCAAAAGATACTGTAATAGCAACAGAAAGACCACGTCCTGCAGAAGATCAACTAAAGCTTGATTTAGAGTTAATCCAAGTGAGCAAAGATAATATTATCGATAGAGCCCGAGCATTAATTACACTTCGGGCTAATATAAATGCACAAGATAGATATGGCACGACACCCCTAATGGCTGCTGCTACATGGGGTCATAAAGAAATTGTGCAATTATTACTCGAAGCAGGAGCTGATATAACTAAAGAAAATGAACAGGGCACGACTGCACTAAAATTAGCAAAAATTCACAACAATACAGAGATTATTGCATTACTACAAGCAGCTATAGCTAAACAAAGACGGACACCTAGTCCAGGCTCTACGCCATCACGTACTTAATAAATATTTATTAAATTAAGGGAGGTTGTATGAAAGTTCAAATAAAAAACTATAATCTAATATCAGCTGTGTTTTTAGCTATAGTCACGATTTTGGTACCAGTACCAACTGCACAAACTATTGAACACACACCTGCGCAGCATGAACTTAATACGCAACTAATTATCGCAGCCAAAAATAATAACTCGGACGAGCTTGCACGATTACTAGCTGATAGAACTATAACTCATATAAATATTAATGCTCAAGATCCTGAGGGCGATACCGCACTAATCTGGGCGGCTCGAAACAGTCATGCTGTAAATGTAAGATTATTACTGGCTGCTAATGTTAACGTAGAAATTAAAAACAGATTTGGCTATACAGCTCTAATAGAGGTTATTAGAAACTTTAGTGCCGATACTGCTGCTGATGCTAACACTATTGTTACACTATTATTAGCTGCAAACGCTAATCCAAATCTTGCTGATAATTATGGTTACACTGCATTGATAGAAGCCGCTAGAAACAGACATGCAACTATTGATATCGTTGTGCAATTAATTGCTGCCGGTGCTGACTTAAATACTAAAACTCATACAGATCTCCATACAGCACTAGAATTCGCAGTAACAAATAGACATCATAATATTATTACACAATTATTAAACACTGGGGCTCTAATTCCAGAAAGTTTACAAACAAATAGTATTATTTTAGGTCTTCCTGAAGCACTACGAAACAGACCGGCACTCATACGCGCACTTACATCTGGTTATCATAAACAAGTTGTAAATATTATTACAAATCCAGAA
>CANKVQ010000015.1 GCA_947486885.1 bacterium | reverse complement strand
ACTTATTTTTATTTTAAACTGATCCAGAAATATCTTCAGAATAAAAAATTGATAAATTATCTAATGGTGCAGCGGTAGAAAATACTTTTAATTCAGCGCGGTCGCCTTCCACTAAAATATTATTAATTTTATTATTCTCAGGATCAGCATACGAGATCATAAAGTTCATAAAGCCAGTATCAGTACAAGTTGGATTACTACGAAAAACTGGACCTTGGGCAAATGCTTGATTACGTGTAATCAAGTTTAAGCTGTTGGGGCTAAAATCTTTTAGTCCATATTGTGCTATTGGGCCAAAATTGTTCATTAAGCGGTTATTATTAATAAAACAAAAAGTAGGATTGTCACCACTAACTTGACCAAGCTTAATCCCATAAGCTTCGCCAGCATTGCCATTATTAGCACTAGCATCACAAGCTTCAATTGATGATCTCGTCTCGTCATTTTCTATGGCAAAACCGGCCGCGATGGGATTGCTAGATGGTCCACCACGTGACAAGACAATATAGCCAGCACAATTGCCATGTGATTTACATTTGTAGAAAGAGTTGCCGGTACCAGCACTAGCATAAAAACCATAGGCCGAACCACTAGCTGCTTCAGAAGCATCTTGATTGCGAGCTTCACAGTTTTCAAAATAGTGATTGGTGGCGCCAGTTAAATAAAAACCATAAGTGGCGCCATTGGTTTGAGTGATTTTGTTAGAGGTCGCTAGGCAGTTATAACACATATTGTTATGGCCATTTGCAAAAGCAAAACCATATGAATTTAAATTACCGTTAGCTAGGCCATTGTCTGTAGCGGTACAATTTTTAAAAGTACAGGTGCGTGTATTTTCTAATCTAAAACCATATGCCTTATGTTTATCATCACTGGTGCCATTATGACAAGCAGTACAATCTTTAAAATTACAGTCATTGCTATATAGCACATTAGAGACTAGTTTGACACCAGTGCCATCACGTAAAGCACTGGTACAAGAATTAAAGGTGCAATTATTGGCTGATAAAAAAGTTATGTCTATTAATAGCATGCCAACCGCTTCACCAGTTCCGGCGCTAGTACCATCGCCATTGCAATTGGCAATATTTACGTTATCTAAGAAGATATTACGGACTAAATCAGCTACAATGCCACCTAAGTTGCAATTTCTAATAATCATATCGCTGATATAAATTGAAGAACAGTTGGGGCTAATATTAATACCCACGCCAGTGACTTGATTAAGCCGACCATTGAGAATATGAATATTGTGTTTATTGTCAGCAATATTTATGCAAGTTACATCTAGAAATTCCGTCGGATCAGCACTGATCGTATATGAAGCTAAATCAAGTACCACATCATTAGCCTCAATCGATATAATGATATCACCTGGACTTTTGGGGCTATAAACCAATGGGCCGGTGAGATAATATTGTCCAGGCTTATCGATGACATGCGGGATCCCATTCGGTAAAGTAGTGGAATTTTGATCAGTAATTGAAGTTTGTGAAATTGGCTTAGAATTAGTAGCAATAATCGTAGCTGGTATATCACGCGAGCCAGTTTGTAATTCTGGATAGGGTAAACATAGTAAGCTGGTTAAGCTAATTGTCAGTACATAAATTTTAAATTTCTTGGACATGTTAATTTTCCAACTTTAATCAGTAAATGAATAGTTCCAATATGTACCAGCATTGTCTGCGTCATGGGGTGCATGAATTGATGGTTTTTTAATAAATTTATTTAAGGCTGTGGTGTTAGAATCATGATCAACTGCTACGCCGCCAGGAGCCGCTATAATATTGTAATTTGTTAATAAAGTTGAGTTGGATGCTGGTGCCGGACTAGTAAAAGGACCATTTCGTTTAGCAAAATTTCTAATATATAGGTTACTAGTGGGACTGGCGTTGTCGTAAAAACCAATATTATTCTCACCAACAGTATTACTGTCGAGTGTGCTATTAGTGCTATTTACCAGTGCGATCCCATAAGAGCCAATTTCAGTGTCGCCAGTATTATAATTAGCGTTACTACTATAGATATTTATTTTGTTGCAGGTGTCTGCTAAAACACCATAACCAGTGCCACCGGTAGCCGTATTTTTTTCAGTATCTGCAGCATAAAGATCGATATTGTTACAGTTGGCTAGCCAAATACCGTGTGCATGACCAGCACTGTTACTATTTTCACTAGTAGTAACACTCGAAAATTTGCCAGTATTAACACTAGTATAACTTACACCATATGATTTATTCGATGAGATGGTACTAGTGGTAATATGAACTAATTTTAAAGGATTAAGTGTGCCATCAAAGGTGACCCCTGCGGCATTATCTTGAATCATTAAATCGCAAAGTACGATTTGTTGGATAGCGCCTGCTGTGCCAGTCGTACTGGCAGCATAGATTCCAGAGCCAGTGAAACCACGAATAGCGCCATTTTTAATGGTAATGTTTTTAACGCCTGGGGCAATTTTAATGCCATGAAATTGAAAAGGCGGACCAGTTTGGCCGCCATAATTAATCGAAAAACCATTTAGATCAATCGTGACATCACTAGTGGAAATTGTAATACCAGATGTACATCCATCAAAATCATCGCTGTCATTGTCTGGTAATATTAGTGATTCGGCTAAAAGATAAACGCCGGGTGTTTGAATATTTAGACAGTCATCAGCATTTTTTTTAGTAATATATGCGGTTACACCAGTGGTACTAATATTACCACCAATATTTCCAACAGAGGGGCCATTATGATTTCCCAAACTATTCATAAATGAAATGCCAGCGACACCGGGAACAGGTGGAACTGGTGGAGTTGGACCGCTGCCATCACGTGTTGAGCAACAATAGGGTGTTGCGCAACTATTAATAGCTGAAAAGTTTAGATTTAAAATAACTAAAATAGCAAATAGTAAGCGATATAAAATTGTCACAAACTAGTCTCCCAAAAATAAGGGGTAAGATCTACCACTCAGTTTTGGAAGCTAACATTTAATTTTGATAAGTCAAAGCAAAAAATTTACAAAGCAAAAAATTTATAAAAATTTTAAACAATATTTTGGACTTGTTCGCGGGCTTTTTCAATTTCTACTTTGATCTCAATTGCCAGGGCGCTGATAATTGAATTGTTGGCTTTAGCTGACATAGTATTAATTTCGCGCGTACACTCTTGTAAAATAAAATCGATTTGTTTGCCTTTAGTTAAATTAGCACTATTAATGACTTTAATTAAATTTTGAGCATGATCGGCAAAACGACTCAATTCTTCATGAATATCTAATTTATCGAGTGTATAATTTAAATATTCTGGTGATACTGGTCCCATAGTAGCTTGTCCTATGAGCAAGCCATTTTCAGATTGATCAGTTTTGATTTGAGCTAATTTTTGATTTTCAGAAACTTTAGCTTTAATAAGATCTTTTTGAATCTCAAAACTACGTTGAAACTCTATTTCGATAGTTTGTAAATTAGTTTGCATTAGTTGGGTAATTTTTAATAATTCAGCTTGCAGACTAGCACCCTCGCGAGCACGTTCTTGATTTAAAGCTAGGCAAAGTTGCTGCACTGTTTGAAAAATCTGATCTTTGATTTGAGAGTCGATTAAATTTTCAGTTGAACTAAATACACCAGGTAAATTTACTAAATTATCGATGGTTAATTCACCAGCAATTTGATTAATATTTTTAATATTATTTACGGCATTCAGATAAGCTTGAACTAATTGTGTGTCAGCTGTAATTTGGCCATTAAATAAGCTGGGTTTACTAGTATGAATAGTTAAATAAACATGGCCGCGTAGCAAACTTGGTTTTAGTATTTTAATAAAATCAGTTTCGTATTGACTTAAAGCATGCGGTGTTTTGCAAGTCACTTCAAAGAAGCGCGAGTTAAGTGATTTAAGACTAATCGAGATCATACATTGTTCGCCGCTATCAACTTCGACAGCAATATTTTGACAAACAAAACCGGTCATACTACGCATCATATGCTATTATCCTAAATTTGTATAAACGTTTTGTACGTCTTCCAATTCATCTAACTCTTCTAAAAATTCGAACGCTTTTTCAGCAGCTTCGCCTTCTAGTTCCATGGTGCTCTTAGGTACCCACTCTAACTCAGCAGACTCGATTTTAAAATTATTTTTAACTAGTACAGCTTTAACTAGCTCTAATTGATTAATTGCACAGGTGACATTATAATTATTTTCTGCGTGCGTAATATTTTTAATATCAAATTCTAACAGTAATTCCAATAATTTATCTTCAGACAAATTATCCTGACTAGGTAAATTAATTACGGCTAATCTTTCAAACATCCAGTTTACGGCACCAGTTTCTGCAATATTACCACCACGAATATTAAATACGCGTCTAGTTTCAGCAATTGAGCGATTTTTATTTTCAGTTAATACTTCAATAATTACAGCGATTCCCTGAGGGCCATAGCCTTCGTAAATATGAGCTTCGTAACTTACTCCTGGTAATTCGCCGGTACCTTTTTTGATGGCGCGATTGATATTATCGATGGGCATATTAGCATGCCGGCCCTTTTCTAACAGTGTACGCAGTCTAGGGTTAGCGGTCGGGTCACCGCCACCTTCTTTAGCAGCGATAGTGATCTCTTTGATAATTTTGGTAAACACTTTGGCTTTTTTAGAATCTTGGGCAGCTTTGCGGCGTTTAATATTAGCCCATTTGGAATGTCCAGACATGACTTTTAGGCAACTCCTTAAAAGATAGTTTGCTGATCTGAAAACTGTTTTTTTAATTGCGCTTGCATTTTGGGTGGTATGCGCCGTCCACGCGGCGTTTTTTCTAAATAACCTTGGCGTAGCAAAAATGGTTCATACACCATCTCGATTGCTTCTTTGTCTTCGCCGACTAAAGCTGCTAAAGTTTCTAGCCCTACCGGGCCACCATTGAATTCAAGTAAAATCTTTTGTAATAGTAAATGATCTGTGGCACATAGTCCACTGCGATCAATACCAATAAATTCTAGTGCTTGCGAAACTAGTTCTAAATTAGCAACTGTTGCTTTATGAACTTGTGTAAAATCACGTACACGTCTCAAAATACGTTTCGCAATTCTCGGAGTACCACGCGCGGCTTGGGCAATTAAATTAGCAGCTTGTGGCTCGAGCTTTAATTCTAAAAAATTAGCAGCTTGTAAAACTATCTGTTCTAGTTCGCAAACTTCATAGAAATCAATTCTTTCTGAGATCCCAAATCTACTTCTGAGTGGCGCTGAGAGTGAGCCAGATTTAGTGGTGGCACCAATTAATGTGAAGGGATTTAATGGTAATGTGACAGTATCGGCACCAGTGCCTTGGCCGACCATGATATTAACCTGAAATTTTTCCATAGCTGAATATAAAACTTCTTCGACGGTAATGGGCAATCTGTGAATCTCGTCAATAAATAAAATTTCACGGGGTTTTAAATTTGATAATAAAGCCACTAAGTCACCGGTGCGTTCTAAAGTGGGCCCAGCGCAAATTTTAATATCTACGCCCATTACTTGGGCCATGATTCTAGAAATTGTAGTTTTTCCCAAACCCGGGGGGCCAGAAATTAACATGTGATCTAAAGCTTCTGCACGTAACTTCGCAGCATTAGTGTAGAGTGCTAATTTGTTCTTAAGTTGCGTTTGACCTAAATAATCTGAAAAGCTTAATGGCGTAAATTCGTAATTGTTAGCAATAGTGTTACTAGCCGTTGGGTCTAAAATTTCGAGACTATGAAATTTATTTTCACTCATAGACATAATTTTTTACCATTAATTAATCTCAATCGATTTAGATTTTCTAAACACTGGTAATTTAGGTTCATTGGCAGCTTGAGTTAAAATGCCATTGATCCAGCCTAAACTAGCCATGGTAATCCATAAATTACTGACACCATAACTTACTAAGGGTAACGGGATTCCCACAGTTGGCAATAAGCCTGCCACCATACTAATATTTACAATTGTAGAAATAATTACATGCGCGAGTAAACCAGCGGCTAATAGTTTAGCAAAAAAATTAGCTACTTTTTGCATGAATAAAAATATGCGCCAATACAGTGCTAGGTATAGTGCCAATAATATTAAGGCCCCTAAGTATCCTAGCTCTTCACAAATTACTGAAAAAATAAAATCAGTTTGGCTTTCAGGTAAAAACTTTAATTTATTTTGGGTGCCTTGCCTAAAGCCCTTACCAAAAAAACCACCGGAACCGATCGCAATTTTAGATTGGGTAATCTGGTAACCTTCACGAGATTTATCACCAAAACCTAAAAAAACCGTAATTCTTTTTTTTTGGTATTCATGTAAGCCATTCCAAACAATTGGTCCAGAAATTAAAATTATTAATAAGCCCCACATAAAAAATTTCTTACTTAATCCGGCTAGCCAAAAAACTATTAAACCAGTTGATAAAACTAGCATGGCAGTACCCAAGTCAGGTTGTTTTAAAATTAAGATAGTGCTAGCTGCAAGCGAAATTAAAAGCGGTACAAAAGTGCTAAAACTATAAGCAGGGTGATTATTCTCAGATTTAAGATAAAAGACTATGTAAGCTGGCAAAAATAACTTAGTGAGCTCTGATGGTTGAAATTTGATAATTCCTAAATTTATCCAACGTTGCGCACCCATGCCAATGGAACCAAGTAAAATCGTAAAAATTAATAATAAAATTACCATAAAATAGGCCCAATAACCCATATAACATAATCTATGGTAATTTAAATTAGCAAATACTAAATAAATTATTGCGCCTGTGATTAATCCAAAAAACTGTTTTTTGCATAAGAGTGAGATTGGCACCAGTAAGGTATAGGTCGCACTATAGATACATAACACACCAATTAGTGCAATCAAGATTGTTAAAATAAAACTGATGCCATCAAATCTCAAGCGAATTTATTTTTCTTTTTTGTTTGGACCAGCAGGATTATGGCGCGAGTTGTGCGCATCTTGATGCTGTTCTGAATGCGCTTCATTGTTTTTATGATGATCCGGAATTTCGGGCTTGCGATTATGATGTTCTTGCGTAATTGGCTTGTGAATTGCCCGCTCTTCAGAGATTGGCTCTGGCCGACGAAAAGAATTTTGTTTAGGATTTTTTGTGATGCGTGCTACACCTGTACCACGAGATTTATTTTTCATACTACCCCTCATAAAAAGAAAATGGTCGGGGCGACCAGACTCGAACTGACAACCCCTCGCTCCCAAAGCGAGTGCGCTACCAATTGCGCTACGCCCCGACAAAAACTAGCATTAATTTAACTACTTTTAGGTTCTATTGCAAATATTTTACCGTTTTTCTTCGAAAACAACTTTTATATACTCACAAGTAGAATCGATTTGAGTTTTTATGGAAGTGCCCAGTAGTATTGATAAGCCCCAATAAATTAAAGCTAAAGCAAATAAAATTTTAAAAAAGGGAATATCGATTTTTAAAATAGTTTCTAAGATTAGCGTTATTCCAAAGGCAATTAAGAGTAAACCCCAAAACATTGCTGACATGCGCTAAACTCCATAAAAATGGGGTGAGTAGTGGGGCTTGAACCCACGACCCCCAGAACCACAACCTGGTGCTCTACCAACTGAGCTATACTCACCACAGAAATAAAAAATAGTTAAAATATGGGATAAGTATATGGCTTTTGCGAGAAAAATCAAAAAAATCGCGATTGAAAGATTTGCATGAGTATATATACTTAAAATAAGCTTAAATAGGGGTTATTTTAGGGGTTTTATGGTTAAACGGTTACAGTTGCAGTCTTATAATCAATGCTTAAATCAAGACCAGTATCAAGAGCAAGAGCAATATTATCTAGAGGATTCTATGTTTGAACGTGATACGGTATTGAATTTTTGTTTAAGTTCAATGATTATGGGTGGCAATATTCATGCTAATCAGTTAGCGGTACCAGTCACCGTGTTTGTGCATGGTACTAGCATGATTTTAGGTAGAATTGTGTATACCCCTGAAGGGCTGCATAATTTTAGTAAACTTTCTAAAATTGATTTAGCCTATAAATTTGGTTTAGAGCTAGCTCGTGGTGATAGCTTAAATTTTCCCTTAAGCGACTATTATTCTTTTGGTTGGCGTGGTGAACTTGATTTTAAACGACGTGAACAAGCCGCTGAAGAGTTAGCTGAGCAGCTGTTAAAATTAATCGAAATTTATAAAAAACGGGGTCAACGAATTAAGCTTACCGTAATTACCCATAGCCATGGCGGTAATGTAGCGCTTAATTTAGCTCAAGTGGCCGCTAACTTATCCCCAGAAAAACGTCAGTTATTAGTGGTTGATTGCTTAATTATGTTAGCTTGTCCAGTACAGGTTAAAACACGTGATTATATTCACAGCTTAGTTTTTGTGAGTATTTATGCGCTTTATTCTAAATTAGATTTTATTCAGGTAGCTGCGCCTCAGTTGTCAGAATGGCAAAATCAGCTTGAGCAGGGCGAAATTCCAGGTTCAGAACGCATCTTTCCGGTTGATTTACGCTTAAAGCAAGCTGAAGTTAAATCTGGTTGGCGGCCTGGAATTCCCCATCTTGAATTTATTCACCCAAGTTTTGCTTATAAATTACCTAAAATTCTTAATCGTTTAGATTGGTATGCGGAAAATTCGCCCACTCAAGCTTTTCTCAAGGGTCGCTTAAGTTTAGATTTAGCTAAGCTGTAAGTAACAAAAATCTTGCTTTAAGCCAACCTGTTTTGCTAAATCTAAATTCTAAAAAAAGTAAGTTTAGGGGCGGGGGCCGTATGTTCAAAAATTATAAGTTTTCTTTAAAATTAATTTTAGTTTTTTATATTTCGAATTTAAATTTTAAAATCTTAACTTTAGATAATTTTACACCGGGTAATCTAGCAATTGTACAGGTGCCAGTGGCAGATTTACTTTGGGAATCAGCGCAGGATACAGCTCATGAGCAAACAAATATTTCAGATCCATTGGGTATCTATAATAATCTGGGGTTGGGAGATGTTAATTGTTTACGTGCTTATCAACTATTATTACACGAGACAGTTTT
>CANKVQ010000014.1 GCA_947486885.1 bacterium | reverse complement strand
TTTTAATTAACAGCACAGAATCCGGCTTATAGATCCGCCGTAATTTAAAAAAATTTTTAAATAAAAAAACTAAAAACTAGCTATAATAATAGCTATGCATAAAAGATATTTAATTCTAAATTTCATAATTATATTTATAAGCGCTTTTATAGCGGGCATAGCCCTCTATATTCAACAAAACCCCTTGATCGATTTCGCAGTTTTTGAAAATTACGATCCGGGCCAAGCATCGATTTTACTTGACGATCAAGATCAAGAATGGGGCCGCTTTGAACTCGATCGTCGTGATCCAGTCACACTAACCCAAATTCCAGATTGTTTAATTAACGCTTTTTTAGTAACCGAAGATCGTGATTTTTTTAAACACCAGGGGATTTCATATCGCGGTATTTTACGTTCGATTTTTGCTAATCTTAAATCTGGCCGCAAAGTTCAAGGTGCTAGTACGATTACCCAACAGTTAGTAAAATTATTATATCTCGACTCACAAAAAACGTTTACACGTAAAATTAAAGAACAGATTGCCGCTATTTTAATCGAACGTCAGTTTACTAAACAGCAAATTCTAGAGATTTATTTAAATCATATTTATTTAGGCTGTGGAATCTATGGCGTCGCTGCTGCTAGCAAACGTTTCTTCGGTAAAAATATTCAAGATATTCAACCACATGAAGCGGCTACTTTAGCTGGTGTGATTAAATCACCGGCCCAATATTGTCCGCTACTTTGTCCATTATCCGCACTTAACCGTAGAAATTTAATTTTGCAGCAATTATTTACACAAAAATTAATCGATCAAGCAACTTACGATTACGCTAAACAGCAACCGCTAGGGATTATTACTTATGACAAAGCTACACTAGCGCCCCACTTAAAAGAAACTATCCGTACTTTTCTGGAAGCCCAAGTCGGCAAAAAGCAGCTATATTCTGGTGGTTTAATTATTAAAACAACTTTAAATCAAAACATTCAAAGATTAGCAAATCAACAATTTAATACCCGTCTACAAGCTTTACGCCAAAATCTACAAGCAGATATCGATGGCGCTTTAATGACTATCGATACTAAAACAGGTGAAGTCCAGGCTTTAATTGGTGGTGTCGATTTCACTAAATCTAAATATAATCGGGCGCTGCAAGCGCGCCGCCAAATGGGTTCTGTGTTTAAACCCATTATTTACGCTGCAGCTTTACAACAGGGTCATAATTTTGCCGAAACTGAAATCGACGAGCCATTAGAGCTAACTGTGAACCAACAACTCTGGCAACCGCAAAATAATACGCGTGATTTTCTAGGCCAAATGACGCTTGCTAAAGCTCTAGCGACTTCTAATAATATTGTGCCGATTAAACTTTTATTAAAAACAGATATTTCAGCAGTTGTGCGCTTAGCCCAACATCTACGTTTAACTAACGTGGTTAATCCCTATCCGTCACTGGCTCTAGGCTGTGTCGATGTCACACTCAAAGAAGCTACGGGCGCTTTTAACGTCTTTGCTAATGGTGGCACTTATATCGAGCCGCACTATTTAAAATGGGTCAAAGATCGTTGGGGTCACAAAATCTGGAAAAAACAGATCGATCAGGAAAAAGTTTTACCAGTTGAGATTACTAGCCAAGTGGCTAAAGTTTTAGAAATCAGTGTGCAAAATTTCTTAAAATTATTTCATAATACTAGTTATAAAACTGTCTCGATCGGTAAAACTGGCACTACCAACGATTCACGTAGCTGTTGGTTCGCTGGCGCCACACCAAATTTAACTACGGTAATCTATATTGGCGCCGACGGTAATCAATCGATGGGTCATAATATTTATGCTTCATGGGCCGCTTTTCCTATTTGGTTAGGCTTACATGAAAAACTGAGTGAAAAAAACACAGAATTTCCAGTTGATCCAAAATTACAAACTACTTATATTAACTGGAACACTGGTGTTGAAACTACAGATTTAGAAAATCCCGAAACTGTGGAGATTTATCGTGCTACCACTAGCTAAAATTTTAGAAAATCTGATTTTTGCACAAACTACTAATAATCAACCAGAATTTTTTAAGCGTAAATTATTAACTAATTGGCCAGAAATTAGTGGTAAACTTAGCTCACGTATGTGTATCGAACGAGTGCAGCACCAGATGATCGTACTCGGTGTTTATGACACAATTTGGATCCAAGAACTATATTGCATGTCCGATATTTTATTGGCCCAAATTAATAAATTTATCGGTGAAAATTATTTTACGGAACTAAGATTTAGATATGTTAATAAACCTAAAATTAAAATTAATAATTTAAATAATTCTAAAAACCCAGTTATTAATAATTCAACTATAAAACCAGTTATCATTAAATTAACTGCCCAAGAACAAGTCTCACTAAAAAATATTGCTGACCCCGAATTACGCTTAGCGCTCAAAAATTTTTTAATTAGGTGCAAGTCATGAATAATAATAATAATAATACAATTTGCTTCGTAGCTGCGCATTCTGGCGGCCATATTATTCCCTGTGCAACTCTCGCAGCTAAACTCGCACCAGCACACCAGGTTTTATTTATTACGATTAACCAAAAATTAGAGCGTGAAATTTTAGCTAAATATAATTTTGTCACTAATATTAGTTATATCGAATTACCAAAATTTCCATATAAAAAAATCTGGCACTATCCTAAATTTATTTTTCAATTACTTAAAACAATTTTAAATTCGCGTAAAATCTTACGCTCAGCTCAAGTTACTCGGGTGATTACAACTGGCGGGATCAGCGCGATTCCAGTCTGTCTTGCCGCTAAAACTTTGGGAATCCCAATTGAACTTTTCGAACTAAATTTAGAACCTGGCAAAACAATCACTTTCTTAGCGCCACTGGCTACTAAAATTAAAATCTGTTTTCCCGAAACTAAAAATTTCTTTCGTGTAACTGCACAAACTAAGTGCGAGCTGGTCAGCTATCCTGTGCGCTTTACTGCAGCAGATCGCACTTTACAACCTATAAACTTATTTCGGGAGCTAACTAGTTCACAAACTAATACACCAAAAATTACTATTTTTATTTTAGGCGGCTCCCAAGGCTCCAGCTATTTAAATCATTTGGCATACCAGCTATTACCAATAGCTAATAAAATTCAAGTGATTCACCAAACTGGTCCAGATACTAAAACAATTTCTCAGTTAACTCAGTTTTATGCTCAATATAATATTCCAGCACATGTATTTGCTTATACCCACGAAATCGCCCAGTTATATAATTTAGCTGATATTATTATTACCCGTGCTGGCGCTGGCGTCTTAGCTGAGATCTTATTTTTTAACAAACCAGCGATTGTAATTCCCCTGAAAACGGGCACTACTAGCCATCAAGTTGCTAACGCTTGCGCATTAACTAAACAACATCCAGAGTTATTTACCGTGCTCGATCAAGACCAAGTTACCCGTGATACGCAGTTGCTATTAACTGTAATTACTAGTCTCATGCTAAACGTTAAACAGATATCTGCAGAACTATAGCGGCCCACTGCTTGCAATGCACATGATACACTGAGACATTAACCCAAATGGCAAAGCTTAAAAAGGGCATTATATATTTATTTCCAGTAAGTTATTACGTTCGTGGTGAGTGCCCGGCATATCTTTTTGATATGACGGGTGTATCGAACCATAAAAATTTAAATAGGCACGTAAATTAATGTCAGACATTTGCATAGTTGTGTATATCTTAAAATGCAGTGATGGATCTTATTATATTGGTCAAACAGATAATATAGATGAACGTTTGTATCAACATAATTTTAGTGAAATAAAAAGTTATACCTCAGAACGTAGGCCAGTAGAACTTGTTTTTCAGCAAGATTTTTATTCCCGTGGTGATGCTATTGAATTTGAGCAACGGATTAAAAAATGGAGTCGCAAAAAAAAAGAATCTTTGATTTCAGGTGATTTTGCGGGTTTAAGTCAACATGCTAAAAAGAAATTTTAATTTTTTATGGTTCGATACACCCGTCATATCCTGAAGATATGCCGGGCACTCACCACGAACGTACAGAGGGCTATTTAATTGAGCAGGAACAATTTGAATGATCAAATGTGCAAAGCTTAAGAAGGGCCGCTATATAAAGGGGATTTCAAGGTGCCGGGGGCTTAGCACAAATCTTTAAATACAGATTCTTATAACTATTCACCATCTGCGCTAAACTAAAATCTTGCATCACAGTTTTAAATAAATTTTCACCCAATCTAGTTCGTAAATCCGGGTCTAAGATTAATTTTTCAAGTGCCAATTCTAGCTCTAATAGCGCTTTACTACTATATGGGTTAATTAATAACCCAGAATAATTATTAATTAACACGTCATGTTTTAAATTATAATTATAACTGGCCACTACTGGTAATTTAAATAAACCCGCTTCTAACAGCGCCATCGAAAGCCCTTCATAGTAAGAAGGCTGCACGAAACAATCGAAATACTTATAATAATCTAGTGCTTGGGTTGTCTGCACAAAAAATATTTTGTGATCTAATTTTAAATTAGCTACTTGTGTTTTTAGTATTAATTCTAATTCACCAGAGCCAATAATTACTAAAATTAAATTATGATATCTAGCTTGCAAGTTGGCAAAACAGTTAATTAAATTTTCATAATTTTTACTAGCTACTAATCTACCAACTGTGCCAATCACAAAACTATTAGCTGGCAGATTTAATTTATCCGCTACGCTTACCCCTAGATGACACTCAGTCAAATTTTCAATCCCATTTGGGATTACAGTTACATTTTTTAAGTTAATTAAATCCTGCTGCAATTGCTGTGCCGTACTAGCTGATACTGCTACAGTTGCTTGCACCCAATGTGCCGTTAATTTATCTGCTAAATCTCTAATATCTAAAAATTTAGAACTTAAATTATTAAAATTAACGGGCGAGTGCACCGTCGCAATTACGGGAATACCCAAAAATTTACCCAATATTCGGGCCATTAAATTAGCCATCCAGAGCGAACTGTGTATCACAGCTGGTCGCGTGTTTTTAATTAATTTATATAATTTTATGATAAACCATGGATCATATCGATAGAATTTACCCTGCACTAAAATAGCTGGCACGCCCACTTTTTCTAGCTCTAATAAATTTGGCCCGGTGTGAAAATATAAAACTGTATTTTCAAAAATTAACTCACTTTTGCCCTTTTGTAACTCCCGTAGTAGACTTACTAACACGGTCTCAGCACCACCAATTTTAAGACTAGAAGTGATATGCAGCACCCGAATTTTATTAATAATATTATCAGCCAAAATTTTGATACTCGATTTGGGATATTTAGTTATGTCACATGCCAATAATTATCCTACTAACTCCGCCAATTGTAAATTACAGCGGGGTTTTTTAATCACAATCGAGGGGATTGATGGAGCAGGTAAAAGCTCACTCTTAACTATTTTAATTAATTTACTACAGGCGCAAAATTTACCCGTAACATTAACCCAAGAACCGGGCGGCACGCCATTAGGGCAAAAATTACGGCAGATTTTACAAACAGGTGAACTGTCTATTTGTGCTAAAGCCGAATATTTACTTTTCGCTGCTGATCGTGCGGAACATTTTGAAAAAATTATTATTCCGCAATTACAATTAAATCAAATTATAATTTCTGATCGCATGGCCGACTCTTCGCTAGTTTACCAGGGTTATGGCCGCGGCTTAGAGCTTGCTAAAATTAAGTTTATAAATCAATGGGCCATGAGTAATATTACACCAGATTTAGTGCTATATTTACGTTTAGATCCGGCAACTGCTTATACCAGACTTACCAAGCGGGCCCAAATTTCTAAGACTGAGTTAAGTAGTTTTGAAAAAGAGCAAGCTAATTTCATGAAAAAAATTGCGCACGGCTTCGATCAAATTTTTAATTTCGATCAAGTTATTACTAATAATCTTAGTAATAATAATAGTACTAAGATTTTAACTCTAGACGGCACCCAAACTAGCGCTGAATTAGCCGCGCAAGCTTACGCTAGAATTCTGGAATTAATTAATGTTTAGTGCACAATTGTGGATCGGTGCTCCACGCCAACTAGCTCAACAAGCAAACCAGTTTTTACAAACTCAATTTTGCAAAAATTTAAATCCTAAAAATTTACTTAATCAAGACCCAAATTTTAGTAATACAAATTTAGATTTAAACTGTACTTGTAATGCTTGCAAACAGATTAACCAACAACAGCACGCCCAAATTTTATTTATTAATCCTGAGTCTAGTTATACCGTCGATACTATTAAACCAATTTTAGAGCAAATAGTTTATCGATTAGATAGTAATCAAAAATTTTTCTTTGTATTATCACAAGTCGATCAGCTCAGCACTGTCTGTGCTAATTTATTATTAAAATCGCTGGAAGAACCACCCGCTGGTTATTATTTTATTTTATTAGCCCAACGTTATTATCAAGTCTTACCGACCATTAAATCGCGCTGTAATATTAGTTATTTTTCTAATAATACAATTATAAATCACACGCTCACCAATAACATACCTATCAACCAGCTCGCTTCTGCTAGCCCCGAATCTTTCACTACAAATACTTTCGCCCCAGTTAACTTCGAAACCCGTGCACACCAAGACCCGCTCAGCCCTATACCCGCTCATCCCGAGCGTCAGTCGCGGGAAATTTACGAGATTTTAACGCACCAAAAATCTTGCTCGCAAGAACAATTTTTACAGTTAATTAATAAATTAAGTTTAAGCGACCTAGAACAGATCGCACTTTTAGATCAGATTATTTTATATTGGTCACAGTTATATAAACAAAATTTATATACGCAAAATAATTTCACACCCGTAAAATTCACGCTAGCACCAGCTAATTCTCCAGCAACAGAAACTCAGCTGTTAACAACAAAATCTAATAATTTTAATCTCGAACAATTAGCTCAATTTGTGAATTTATTAAATCAACAATTATTACAACCACCAGTGCGTGGCAGTGCTAAAATCTTCTGGCGCAATCTATTTATGCAACTTCACCAAATTCTAGCACTACCAACCACGTAATCTACTATTAAAAATAACTAGATTAAATATTATATTGCCCTAGGTCTAAAGAAATCTGCTCTAGTAATATCGGATGGCGCCCAATCTTCTACAGACTTTTTAAATGTAAAACCTATTCTTGAGTATTCGTCAGATGTATATGAAGGTTTAACCTCTAGCCCAGCCAATTTGCATGCTAGCGTAAACGAATCTGGAGCTTTACTTTGCAAAGACTTTGCCCTAAGGATCTCTGTCATCATAGCTTGACCTACATTATTAGGGATCTGCATTTTAAATTCTTTGAATTTATCTGCAATAAGCGTGGGATCAGTATTAGTCAGAAAATCTTTTACATCTCCAACATTTCTCCAAGGACTATCAGCAGTAAATAAATCGCGAAAATCTGTTTCAGTTAACAAATATTCCATTATTTCAGCATCTGTAGGAGCTTTCCCTTTAGATAATAATTCATAATAACCTGCTGTCCATATTTCACGCATAGTGTTTATATTATCTCCATTAAGCAAATTATATAAGCTATCATACCCACCTTGTTTTCTATCAAAACCATCCAATACTGTACTTTTAATAAACGCTGCAGTTGATGCTTCAAGTACCGGCGAGCTAGGTGGTAAATCTGGACGACTAGGTAAACTAAGAGCAGCTTGCATTACAACCTGAGCAGATCCAGCAGGAAATTTAATTACAAATTCGCGCCCATCAAGACCAATCAATGAAATATCTGCTAAATTACTCCCCGCATCATTACTATATTCTAACAAACCAGCGGATGCTAGCGATCTAAGAATCCCAAGCGTAGTTTTATCTGTAATTGGTTGCCCTGTTCTAATACTTGATATGCTGCTTTTCATAACGTCTTGCCAAAGTTGTTTTACTCCTGATTCAACTGCAACAACGCTAGCTGATGATGCCACTGCAACATTTCTAGCTGCTCTAGGCTGCATTGCTCGTCGAGCTCTTTCGCCTGGTACAACAACTCTTCCCGCTGTTCCATAATCACTCTGAGCTCTAATACCAATATCTTCAGAGCCATTTTTTCTGTATCGCCACCAACTAAATCCTGCTAATGCAAGCCCAACAACAACTCCTCCTACAATTGCAAAGATTTGCCAATTACTCGCTGTTGTAGAATCAACTAGTGGCTGCTGCCCATCAACCGGTTTTTTTTCTACGCATTTAGAAGATCTACATTCATAAACATTAGTATCACAACCATCATTGCAAATATCGCCATCATAACCGGTACATTCGGCACCTGAACACGCAACACAAGCGCCAACTTTTGTCACTTCATCAGTAATATTACAATAAAAATCTACATTACAACCATCATTTGAGGCACAGATATTTTGGCAAGTTCCAGTAGCGCCTGGATCAGTCGATGTGATTATACAACTGAGCTCTGGATTACTACTACAGCATGGTTGTTTAAGCGAACAAATATCACCAATTTTAGAGCTGCATGGCGTGCAAACACCTTTGCCATTATTACCTGGAATAGTATTGTCAATTACGCAGTTATTACCAGCACAACAATCTTGATCAACGTTACAACCAAAATTAGCTTTTACACAACATCTATCAACTGTACCAGCTTGGTTGATTCCACAAAAGATCCCTGGAATTACACTTTCTGGACAACAAGCCGTACCAGTAGCACAATTTTGACCAATACAATCTTCACAAGTCCCGTCTACGCAATTTAAACGCTGATTATTACAGCACAGTACACCATCTTTACAAGTCTCACTGCTAGTAGAACAAGTTACACAATAACTATTCTGATCTGGATCAGTTGCATCTAATGTACAGATCGCATTTTGACAGCAATCTGTATCAGCTGTACACGCCATTTTATGATTACCAGGACTAACTGCACCAGTAATACAACATTGCGCTAGCGCATTTTCATTATAGACAGCTGAATTATTTAGATCACAACTATAAGTTGACGAACAACATAAGCTGAGTGTCGAACAGAGTCCGGCATCAATCCCAATTTGATCGCAACATGGTTGCCCGAGAGCCCCTTTATCTGTGCCAGCACATTGATCAACACAAATTCCCCCAGAGCAGAAACCACTAGCGCAGTTATTTACATTAGTGTAATCACGCGGATCAGCGCTAGCACCAGGTACCGTCACGGTACAAGAATTACCAGTAATAATACCGCCAGATACGCCTGACAAACTATTAGATTTACTAATACTACTAGAGTCAGCAATACGCTTAACTCGCTTAGTTTTAACTCTAGAATCAGCTGCGTTTAAACTATTATTTACTAGATTTTCACAGATTATATTTAAGCTTAAAGCCCAAATAAGTACCTGTGTTACCATATGCAATACCTGCTGTGAAAACAATTGTGCCCTAAATTTTTTATTCATATTACACCGACCCCTATTATTTTCTAAATACCCAGATTATTCTTTATTTTTTTAATAAAATTATAT
>CANKVQ010000013.1 GCA_947486885.1 bacterium | reverse complement strand
TTAAAAACTAAAATAGTTAGCCCAGATTTAAGTTCTCAAATAATTAATCAAGAAATTATAGCGGTCGAGCGTTTGGGCAAATATATTATAATTCAGCTTAGCTCTGGTTATTTAGTAGTACACTTACGTATGACTGGTAAGTTATTTACAGTTAATTTAACAGAGTTTGAATTAGCTAAGCAAAAATATAAGCACTTACATGTAATTTTTGATTTAATTTCTATCCCCCGTGCACCTAATTTTAACCAAGTAGATAATTTGCTTTTATTTGTTGACCAGCGCCAATTCGGGCGAATTATTTTTTGTGATAATCTAGCTTGGTTGCAAGCTAAGCTGGGTCTAGATCCGTTCGATAATAAATTTACAGTAAGCTGGTTAAAAAATAAATTTTCGCAAATTAAACGCGCAGCTAAGCCAGTATTGCTAGATCAGTCAATTATTGCGGGATTAGGTAATATTTATGTCGATGAAGTGCTCTGGCATGCTGGTATAAACCCTAAACGCCCCGTAAATCAAATTAGTCTTAGTGAACTCCAGAAGTTACACACTGGGATTAAAAATATTTTAGAGTTAGCTATAGCAAAAAATGGGACTACTTTTCAGAGTTATAGCTTTATGGGTGAAAAAACTGGCGAATTTATTAGTTATTTAAAAGTTTTTGGACGTCAAGATTTAGCTTGTTATACCTGTGGCACTAAAATTATTAAGTTGAAAATTGCCCAACGTGGCACCCATATTTGTCCTGAATGCCAAAAATAATAATTAAATTGCTTTGGTAATAGATTTAGTTCTGTTGCTACTATTTTTTAAAACTAAGTTTGCCTGGTAAATATATAATTATTTGAGAAATTATTCAAAAAGTGTTTAGCTTTAAAAATAATATTTAAGGCCACTTTGGAGTATATGCTATGAGTCGCAGAGATTCTGATATTAATCTTTCTTTTGAACAAACAACAGTTGATTGGTTAGCTACTTTAGCCAAACAAGAAAATAAAAGCGTAGAGAATTTTGCTAAAGAATTAATTTTAGACGCCTTGGAGTTGCGTGAAGATTTGGCCTTATCTGCTATTGCTGAAATGCGAGATCGTGAGGGTGTTGTAAGGGTTAGTCATGAAGATGCCTGGAAATAAGCCTTATCGGATAGAGTATCTTGATAATGTTGTCAAAAGCGATATTCCAGGGTTACCTAAAATTATTTGTGATCAGGTTAAGCGGGCTATAGAAGAACGCTTAATGGTCGAACCAATTGGTTTAGGCAAACTGTTATAATATAGTTTTAGGGGTCATAGAAGACTTAGGGTTGGCGACTATCGTATAATTTACAGGGTTGATATTAACAACCATGTGGTAATTATAGTACATATCGGACACCGAAAAAATGTTTACGCCTAAGGTTTATCAAACGCGGCACCCATATTTTATTTTATAGTCGGAAAATGCCAGGTTTTAACCTGAGAAGGATGTCAATATGACACTATTTTCTATAGTCGCGGATGTGTTTAATGAGATCGAGCAGGTTTCTAGTAGATTAGTAATTACACAAAAGCTGGGCGATTTATTTAAAATATTAACGCCTAAAGAAGCTAATATCGTAGCGAATTTGTCACTAGGAGTTTTGCATCCAGCTTATATTGGCACCCAATTTAGTTTAGCTGAAAAAGCGGTGATAGATTTATTGGCAGAGTTATTAAAGGTTTCGCATGCTGAAATTATTGCTGAACAAAAAAAATTGGGTGACTTGGGACTAGTTGCAGAAAAATTTTTAAATACTAATTCTATATCCCTCGACTCCACCATGTTTCGCTCGGGACGGGCGGTAAGTAGTGATGTTAGAGAGTTACAAACAAGTTTTATATCAAGTAAATCTGGTTTAACTGTGACTAAAGTTTACGAACAGCTCTCTGAACTTGAAGCAACTAGTGGGACCGGTTCGACGGATGTTAAAGCAAAATTATTATTAAAATTATTGCAAGAATTTATGCCCGAGTTTACTAAAGAGTCTGAAATTAATAATCACAGTAGCAATAGTATTAAATTAATTTTACGAATTATCTCTGGTAAGTTACGGCTAGGTTTTTCAGACATGACGATTATTGATAGTTTATCTTATATGTTGGTAGATAATAAAACTTTACGAACTGAAATTGAGCATGCATATAATTTATCAGCCGATATTGGGCATGTCGCTGAAGTTGCTAAATCAGCTGGTATAGACGGTATTCGTGCTATGAAAATCACACTGGGAATTCCCATTAGGCCAGCAGCAGCAGAACGGTTAAATAGCCCCGAAGAGATTATTGCACGTTTAGGTTGTTGTGCAGCGCAACCTAAATTAGATGGCTTTAGATTACAGATACATATAGATCATAAGAAAATTAAGTTTTTCTCCCGTAATTTATTAGATATGTCTAATATGTTCCCAGACTTAGTACACGCTTTTAAAGATTTTAAAGTTGATAATTTAATCTGTGAAGGCGAAGCTTTAGTTTACGACGAAAGTACCGGCAGTTACTTACCGTTTCAAGAAACAGTTAAGCGTAAGCGCAAGCATGGTATCAGTGAGATGGCAGCAGAATTACCCTTAAAGTTAGTGCTATTCGATATTTTATATTTAAATAACCAAGAATTGCTTTCTAAGACTCATATTAAACGACGTGAAATTTTAAAAAATTTGTTAGTCAAAAATTTAGTTATGCAAGAGCATACGATTCTATTAGTCGATGAACATGAGATTTGTGATCCAAAAGAACTGGAAAAATATTTTTTAGCAAATATTACGGCGGGATTAGAGGGTTTAGTAGTTAAAAAACTAGATGCTGTATATCAACCAGGTAAACGTAATTTTAATTGGATTAAATTAAAACGACATGAAATTGGACATTTAGATGACACGCTAGATTGTGTGATTTTAGGTTATTATAATGGCCATGGTAAACGGGCTAAGTTTGGGATCGGGGCTTTTTTAGTAGGTTTATTTAATAAAAATACAGATAGTTTTCAGACAGTCGCTAAAGTTGGTACAGGTTTAACTGATGTAGAGTGGGTAGATTTGCGAATTAAATGTGATAAATTGCAGGTGAAGCAGCAGCCCAAGAACGTAGACTGTGATAAAAATTTAGCCCCAGATGTGTGGGTCTCACCAGAATTAATTTGTTTAATTCGAGCTGATGAGATTACTAAGTCACCGATTCATAAAGCTGGTCAGACTAGTAATGATATTAAAAAAAACAAAGCTGAAACTGGCTATGCGTTAAGATTTCCGAGATTTATGGGTTATCGTGCAGATAAGTCAGCTCTAGAAGCAACTACGACTGAAGAATTAATCGAATTATATAATTTGCAATATAAATAATTAGTCACATAGATTTTTAAAAAATTCAGCTTCAGCAGCAGGGTTTAAAGCACTAGTAATTGCGGCACCAATAATAATTCCAGCTGGGTTAAATTCAATAATTTTGTGAATATTATCACGCGTGACTCTGGTAGAGATATAAATTGGCAATTGGGTGTTGCCATGCAACATGTCCCATTTATCAATAAAATTAACTGGGTTATCAAGTTCATATGGCACTTGAAATAAAATTGCGTCGACACCAAGTGATTTAGCTTCTAAGGCAGATTGACCAACTGATGCTGTATCGCGGACATCCAGCATTGCTTTGCGGTTACTAGCATGTAGTGTACTACAAACGTTATGAATAACTTCTTTATCAGTGCCAGCCATGACGCTCACCCAAGTTGCACCAGCATCAACCATTAATTGTGAAATTTCTTTGCCGCGACTAATAATTTTAGCATCAGTGGCGATTACAATTTCAGGAACTGTTTGGATTAAATTTTCGATTAATTTAGTGCCATATTTGTATAGTAAAAATGGACCGATTTCAATCGCATCCGCATATTTGGCAACCTGAGATGCAATTTCAAGAACTTTATCCTGCTCAATATTATCAAAGGATATGTGCAGTTTCATAGTCTATTTCTATCTCCATGTGATCGAAATATTCGACATTAATAGGACCAATATAGCAGGTTTTAGGGTTATGATAAGCACAAATTAAGTTTTTAAGTAATAGTTTGGCTGGCGATGCCATAGGGCGTCCGTTTGTAAATTTTCTTGGTGGCTGTATAAAATGGTCGAATGTTAATTGTATTAAGTAAATTATGCACAGTTTCTTGAATTAAATCTGGTCTATTGGCAGTTGCTTTATTTTTTATATTCTTAATATAAATATCCGGTAATAATAATTGTGTATCGTTTGTAGTTGGAGTTAAATCAGTAGGTAAGTAGATTAGCTCAGGGTCACCAATAATAATTAGGGCTTGCGTCGAGACTGGTTGGTCCGGGGGTAACGGTGCCGGCTGTACGTCCCAGTATAATTGTTCAGTGAGCGGGTCTAGTTTTTTAGTAATCGTAAAAGCTTTGGCGGGTTGATTGTGATCTAAATTCCAGTAGGCAATATTGCCGTTAGCGCTAAAAACGGGGATTAAACTAGGCGTAATAATTAATTTAATTGTGTCATTCTGAATTTTACGTGGCCATGTTATTTGACTGTTTTGGTCTGTGCGGCTAATAAATCCAGCATGTACAGCAAAAAGATCAATATGGCTAACCGATGGAGTAAGTTTTTTAAGCATTAAGCGTTGTTCTAATTCAGCTAATTCTCCTGGAATTAAAGTTTTATTTTGTTGCTTATAGTAATCTAAAATTTTTTGAGTGACCTTTTCAGGAATCACTTTAAAATTAGGGTATTCACGTACATATAAACTGATCACATGATCATTATAATCTTGAACATAAACTATTTTAGTAAAAAAAAATATTGAGAAAATTAAAATTAAATAGTGCAACTTATAGTGTATTATGTAATGTGACATGGCATAACGCTCCTGGATTTATAAATTTTGTTAATAATAGAGCTTAACAATTAATAGCTCTGAAATACTATGATTTTGAGGATTTTATGAATTTAGAGCCAATTTGGGGCAAATTTAAAGCAACTGCTCAACTATCAACTACCCAGTTGGATCAGTTTGTGAAATATGCAGAATTATTACAAGATTGGAATAATCGTGTAAATTTGACTAGCATTTTAGAAAATCAAAAAATTATCGATTTGCATTTTTTGGATAGTCTAAGCTTGGCTAACTTCATGGATCTTACAGGAAAATTAACTTTAACTGACGTGGGAGCAGGGGCTGGATTCCCAGCTATCCCTATAAAAATAAAATATCCTCATTTAAGAATTATTTTAATTGAAGTGAATTCTAAAAAAATCGATTTCTTGCAAGCGGTTATCGATGAACTAGGATTAGAAGATATCGAGATTTATGATCAGGATTGGCGGACTTTTTTGCGCAAAACAGATGATCATGTAGATCTATTTTGCGCACGGGCTTCCCTAAAACCCTTAGAATTATTACGTGTTTTTAAAGTTGGTTGTATTTATCGTAAAGCAAAACTTATATATTGGGCAGCCCAACATTGGGATGAATGTGAATTAGGTAAAGCACACAAATTGCCAGATAATTTAGCTAGAACAGAATGGACTTACTTAGTAAGCGATAAAACGCGCAAGCTAATTTGCTGGACTTTAAATTAAGAATGGGAGCAGAGTGAAAAAAAATCTTTTAGCTAGCTATTGGAGTGGCTTAGTCGAAAATAAAAAAGGGGAAAGTTACAGTAATATTTTATATTACTTTTTTCCAGAATTTATTACGGCATTGGTATTATATTCAGCTTTAAATTGGATTGATGCATATTGGGTTGCTGGTCTCAAGTCAACTACGACTTATGCTACTTTAGGTATTACTAATACTATTTTACATGTGATTGTAAAATTTGCCGAAGGCTTAATGGTTGGTGCAATTATTATCTGTGGCCAGTTTTGTGGTGCTAAAAAGTTCAGTGATGTTGGACGTACATTTGCAGAAACTTTCTGGGTCATGTCTATTATGGGCGTATTAGCCAGTGCACTACTATTTTTTGCACCATATTGGATCTTATATTTTTATGACGTTACGCCTAAAATGATCGCTTGCGGAGTACCATTTATGCGAGTACGGGCGCTCGGTGTTTTATTTATGTTTATTGCGTTTGCATTTATTGCTTTTTTACGTGGAATTAAAAATACTCGGACACCCATGATTATTTTCGTGTTGGGCAGCATAGTATTCTTATTTTTTGATTATGCCTTAATTTTTGGTCAATGGGGTTTTCCAAACTTAGGTTTGCAGGGATCAGCTTGGGCAACTGTGTTGCAGTATGGCAGTATGTTATTATTGTCGATATTTTTAGTTTTACGTAATCCAGAATATAGCAAATATAGTTTAAATTTATTTGGGTACAAACCAGATGCACCTGCGATTAAGCGTTTATTATCACTAAGTTGGCCGGTAGTAGTTGATAAATCTACGATGGCAATTGCCTATATGTGGCTGGGTTACATGATTGCTGGCATGGGTAAATATCCAGCGGCTAGCTTTGTAGTGATTAAAGATTTAGAGCGAGCTTTATTTTTGCCTGCGATAGCATTTGCGCAAGTAATTACGTTTCTAGCTTCTAATGATTTTGGCGCCAAAAACACCGATGGGATTAAAGCCAATATTAAAAAAATTAATTTATTAGCTTCGATATTTGTTTTAATGATTTTAGTAGTTTCGATTTATTATAAAGAATTTTTAATTGGGCTATTTGATCGTAAAGGCACTTTTACAGAATTTTCAGCTCAAGCTTTTCCAATTATTAGTATTTTTGTATTTTTTGATGTCTTGCAAATAGTATTATCAGGCGCTTTACGGGGTGTCTCAGATGTAAAAATCGTGATGTGGTCACGAATTATAATTTGTGCTGGTTTTTTTGCACCGGTTTCATACTTAATTAAGATTTTACCATTTGATGATAACCTGCTAAAATTCATCTTAATTTACGGTATATTTTATCTAAGTAATGGTCTAATGAGCTTGATTTATGTACATCGCTTTAGATCTGGAAAATGGCTTAAGACCGAACAGGAAAAAATATGATTAAATTATCGCGCGAAGAGGTTTATAAAATTGCTGAAATTTCTAAATTAGAGTTACAAGAGTCTGAAATTGATCACTTGATTAAGCAATTAGAAGATGTTTTGAGCTATGCTAAACGCGTAACTGAAATTGCCGCCGGTGCCAATATAGTTACTGATGAGCTGCTGGCTAAAACTGTGAATATTACTAGGCCAGACGAGATTATACGCACTAATTCAGCTGCTATTTTGGCGCAAGCGCCGCAGGAATTAGAAAACTATTTTGTGGTGCCTACCGTAATCGATAGCAACTAGGATTTAAAATTATGTCTATTAATCACAATACGAACTTAGAATTTGCCACTATCCGTGAGTTACAGTCACAATTAGAAACTAAAAAAATTTCTCGTGAAGAATTATTAAAATCTTGCTTAGACCGTTTTGCTAAATATGACGAGCAACTAGGTTCAGCGTTAGAAATTTTCAGCGAACAATCTATTTTAGCGCATGCTGAAAACAAATCAGACAGTTTGCTAAATAATATCCCTGGTTTAATTAAAGATAATATTTGTCAAAAAGAGCGTAATTTAACTTGTGCTTCTAAAATATTACAGGGTTTTAAAGCAACTTACGATGCAACCGTAACTGCTAATTTAAAACAAGCTGGAGTGCTAATAGTTGGTCGCGCTAACATGGACGAATTTGCGATGGGCAGCTCAAATGAATATTCAGCTTATAAGCCAGTTGCTAATCCATGGGACATGACTCGGGTATCTGGTGGCTCTAGTGGCGGTTCAATTGCAGCTGTGGCTGCGGGGTTAGTGCCTTGGTCATTAGGTTCAGAAACTGGTGGCTCAGTCAGATTGCCAGCAGCTTTTTGTGGTATCGTTGGTATTAAACCGACTTATGGTTTAGTATCGCGGTATGGGCTGGTGGCCTATGCATCTTCACTAGATCAAGTTGGTGTTGCTACCAGAACTGTCTACGATAATGCACTAGTACTATCACAAATAGCAGGTCACGATTCTAAAGATTCGACCAGTGCTAAAAAACTCAAACAAGATTTTACTCAAAATCTAACTGAGCCTAAATTACGACCAGGTTTAAAAATTGGTATAATTACTAATGCTCTGAGTGCTGAAGGTATTCAGCCAGAGATTTCGCAAGCTCTAGAACAAGCGATTAAGCATTATGAAAAATTAGGTGCTGTAATTAAACCAATTAATTTAAATACCATGGATTATTCTGCAGCAGCTTATTTTATTATTAGTCGTGCTGAAGCAGCATCTAATTTAGCCCGTTTCGACGGAGTACGTTATGGCAACCGAGCTCAGGATCTTCAAAATTTAGATCAATTGTATGCTAAAACTCGCGGACAAGGTTTTGGTCCAGATGTCAGATTGCGTATTTTAGTAGGTAATTATGTTTTATCAGCGGGGCATGCGGGTGATTTTTATCATAATGCACGTAAGGTTCAAAGTTTAATTCGTCAAGAACTTTTAGACTGTTTTAAAGACGTAGATCTGTTGTTAGCGCCAATGCATGCCGCACCGGCTTTTAAATTTGGTGCTTTGAATAATAGCTTAGAGATGGATCTTTTAGATTATTTTACTTGTTTTGTGAATTTAGCTGGAGTACCCGCAATCGCTCTGCCGTGTGGTTTTACTAAAGAGCAGTTACCAATTGGATTTCAGCTAATTGGACCAGATTTTTCGGAAGAATTATTATATCAAACAGCATATGCTTATGAACAGACCAATAATTGGTGGAATCAGCATCCGACCGGTTTTTAATTAAGTTTTAACTAGATTGTTGTTTATGTTGTTCTAATTATAGTAGTTTTCTATCTGCCAGATATGACTTAAGCGTAGGGACGCCGGTCTGGGGGGTAGGGAATGCTAACTGGTAAGCAGTTTATACTATTAGGTATAATCCTGCAGTTGTTTACTAAAATTATATTATCAGAATCGCAGGCTATAACTATACCTAAAAGCCCAAATCAGTGGGCACTAGACAAGTATGCGTTAAATTTGCCCAGAGAAAATTTGAATCTTGATTTGCGTTATTTAAAACAACGTGATGCTGTGTTACATGGGCTGGGGTGGGACAATCGTTATGCTGACCATTATTTAAAAAATCGTATCTATGGGATCGCAATTAAACGTCGGACTTTGGGTGAATGGGTGAATGATTTCATGTTTGATTTCATGGAATTAAACCGACAGTTTTTCTCTATGGATACCGTTAAAGTAGCAACTGGAGTATTTCCGTTTTATCTCTTAGCTAGATCAGTTGATCATAATGTTCACAGTAGTTTTTATGATAGTAAGTGTCATAAAAATTTAAATATTTTTTCTGATCCTATCGGAAAAGCAGTTAATAAAAGTGTGCCATACGTAGTTATAAGCAGTTTGTTGTTTCCATATTTAGGTCACAATCCGGAAATTCAATTAACAGCTGATATTTTTTTAAAAGGTGTAGTTTCGATTTGGATGGTCAAAGATTTAATCAAATTTACGTTAGAAACTGATGCTTGTAAGCGCCCCTGGAATGGTGATTTTTCTTGTAAAAAGCAAGCTTTTGGAGGTTTCCCTTCAGGTCATATGGCAGAAACATTTTATATGGCAACGCTTTTTGGCTGGCGGCATGGGCCAACTTTAGGTGTGCCTCTTGCAATTTATTCAGGTCTATTGTTTTTAACGAGTATTAGCGGTAATCGACATTATGCTTCTCAATTAATCGCTGGTGCAGGTCTAGGATTGGCCTACACTGTGGCATCACTTAAGTTAATTAATACGCGCGAAGCTGCTGGCGCATGGTCAGTTGATTGTAATGCTAACGGTTTTGGCG